>DPKV01000116.1:5816-7346 GCA_003542325.1 Anaerolineaceae bacterium | reverse complement strand
GAGGGTCTAAGCCCTGGAATGAGTCTGAAAGTTGTCCAGGTAGATCCTCATGGGCCGATAATCCTCGCAGTGAAAGACAGCCGGATCGCTTTGGGACGGGGGATGGCTCAAAAAGTCATGGTTGAACTTATCGCATAAATATTTTTGGGAGATGTTTGTATGGAAAAACTTAAAACTATTGCGCTGGCAGGGAATCCGAATGCTGGAAAAAGCACTTTATTCAATGAGCTGACCGGCGCGAGACAGCATGTTGGAAATTGGCCGGGAAAAACGGTCGAGAAAAAAGAGGGTATCTGGCAATACAAAGGTCAGGATTACCAGGTAGTCGATCTGCCGGGCACTTATAGTCTCACGGCGTATTCATTGGAAGAAGTGATTGCCCGGGATTATATCGTTGAGGAACATCCATCTGTAGTCGTTACGGTAGTGGATTCGGCCAACCTCGAAAGGAATCTTTACCTGGTAACCCAAATTTTGGAAATGGGTGCGAAGGTCGTTGTAGCATTGAATATGACCGACCTGGCTGAATCCCGGGGAATCAAAATAGATGTGGAAAAACTGGCTCTTGGACTTGGCGCGCAAGTCATTCAAACCGTGGCCAGCAAAGGGAAGGGCCTTGATTCACTCAAAGAAGCGATTGCAGCGACAATCCAGCAATCAGGAGAAACATCTAATGGCATTGCATGAACTAGCTTACAGCCATGGCGGTTTCCTGGTTGATTACGGTCGTGAGATTGAGGAAGAGATTAGCAAATTACAGGATTTAATTAACCAGGCGGAGGAGATAAAATCACGGTATACCCCACGTTGGCTGGCGATTAAACTGCTTGAAGAGGACCAGCTCCTTGCCAGCAAGATCTCTGATCTGGAGGGCGGATCTGAAATCCTGAACACCGCCCAGGTCAGTATTGAGCATCTCAGAGAGGTTTATGGAGATGACGTCGATACCATTATTGCAGATCGGCGGTATGGTTGGATTAACGGCCTGGTAAAAGAAGTTGTGAAGAGGACATCGGAGGATTCGCGTTTCTTCTCAGATAAACTTGACAAAGTGCTTACCAGCCGGATTTTAGGTATCCCGATCTTCCTGGCGATGATGTGGGTCGTTTTCAAGGTTACAACTGACCTTTCCGCGCCCTTCCTGGATTGGATTGACGGGGTCATCAGCGGCCCGATAACCCATTGGGTTGTTGCCATCCTGGGTTGGCTGGGTCTGGCGGGCACATGGGTTGAAAGCCTGTTTGTGGATGGGATTATTGCCGGGGTGGGGGGCGTACTGGTCTTTGTACCGGTAATGGCCTCGCTATATGTGGCATTGGCCATTCTGGAAGACTCCGGGTATATGGCTCGGGCGGCATTCGTGATGGACCGGTTGATGCATGGCTTGGGACTGCACGGCAAGAGCTTCCTGCCGATGATCGTGGGTTTTGGCTGTACAGTACCGGCTTTCATGGCAACCCGGACACTGGACAATGAAAAAGACCGGATTCTGACCGGTTTGCTCGTGCCTTTTATGAGCTGCGGTGCCCG
>DPKV01000116.1:0-5796 GCA_003542325.1 Anaerolineaceae bacterium | reverse complement strand
ATTGCTGAAGAACACGGTTTTCAAAGGCAAGGAACAGTCACCTTTTGTGATGGAACTGCCCCCTTATCGCGTGCCAACCCTGAAAGGGATCTGGTTCCATATGTGGGAGCGGACCAGTGCTTTCGTGAAGAAAGCCTGGGGGCTGATCCTGGTGACCAGTGTCATCATTTGGGTGTTGCTGGCCGTCCCGCTTGGCGGCGGCGCATTTGCAGAAACCCCGGTGGCAGAAAGCGCATTTGCCGGCGTCTCCGGTGTTGTTGCCCCGGTTTTTACGCCGCTTGGGTTTGGCGAATGGGAAATGACCGGGTCGCTGGTCACAGGCTTTGTCGCCAAAGAGGTAGTGGTCAGTACATTCAACCAGGTCTATGATATTGAAGAGGTTGAGGAAGCCGAAGAGCCTACCACTTTCTTTGAAGACCTGGGTGAGATCATTGTCAGTTTCATTGGTGCAGTTTGGGACACGATCAAATCGATTCCATTGATCGTTGGGATTGACCTCTTTGAAGGCGAAGAGGAGGAAGATCCAACAGCACTGATGGCGGCTGTTGAAAACAGCTTTAACGAATCAAGCGGCGGACACGGCGCACTGGCGTCGGTCGGCTATATGGCTTTTGTTTTGCTCTATACACCCTGCATGGTCGCGATTGCAGCCGAGAAGCAGGAATTGGGCACAAAATGGATGTGGGTCAGCATCATCGGTCAATTAATCATTGCTTGGTTGGTGGCCCTGGTTATTTTCCAGGGTGGGTTACTCCTTGGTATTGGCTAGTCGAACCATGACTTCATCGCAGACAATCCGATGATGTTTATCCGGGAGTGGCAGTATCAAAGCTGCCACTCCCATATTCCGGAGAAAAATTTATGCTTTATCAACTATTAACGGTTATGAACAATAAAAATAAGCCAATCAGCCTGGAGGGGTTGAGCAAGGAACTCGGTATGGAGAAGAGTGCCCTGGAGGGGATGCTTGACCTGTTGGTCCGGAAGGGAAAACTGCGCTACAGCGACCTGGGGCAGGTTCCGCAGGAAGGGAGTTGTTCCGGTGGAGCATGTATGGCCTGCGGGAAAGCGGGCAGTTGTCCCTTTGTGGGTAAGATGCCGCATGTTTATGAGATGGTGGGAAAATCAACAAAAAAATGATCTGAGGGGAGCAGTTATCGAGAAACGGATGGGTATGGAAAAAGGGAGTGCCATTGGTTTCTCTAGTTAGCCATTAATATTTAAGCAATATTATTTCATGCCGCTTGACTGATTATTGTCGTTATGATATACTGAATTACAGAAATTCAGTATGTCAGGAGCAGAACGATGGACAACGTATATCAAATCCAGGTGGGGCGCAGGGGGGTCATTACTTTTCCCAAAGAACTCCGCGATGAAAATGCCATTGCTGATGGTGATGTATTGACATTGATTGAAATTGCAGAGAACGTGTTTGTCATCAGTAAAAAACAGCCTCGTTTTGATGCTGTGGCGTATAAATTGGCAGAAGAATGGCGAAATTCCGGCGAATCGTTGGAATCAATGTTATCAACCCTCCGGGATGTGCGTACCACCTATAATGAAAACCAGGCTTAACCTGTTCATTGGCACGAGCGTGGTCTTTTCTGCCATTCTATCCGAGACAGGCGGCGCAAGACAGCTCTTCCGCCTTGGCGAACTTGGTGTGGTCCAACTACTGGTGGGTCCTAATGTCCTCCGGGAATGTGAAGATGTGGTTCGGAGAAAAGTGCCGCAAACCCTCCCTTTACTGGCTGTTTTATTGGAATCTTGCGGGTTACAACAAACTATGGCTCCCCGCAAGGTGGATTGTGACCTGGCGGAAAGCCTGGTGGATTACCCACCTGATGCGCTTGTTCTTGCTGAAGCGATTTCGGCTCAGCCTGATTGGTTTGTCACCCATGATAAAGTGCATTTTTTAAAAACAGGGTTTGGAATTGAGTTGCCATTTCAGATCGGAACTCCTGGTGCTGTTCTCCAATTTCTGGATTCTTATCTGACTCAAATATAAACCTGTTGTCAGTGGAAAAAGGGACGATATATTTTTCAGCAAGGGGAATATCATGTTTCTGCGAAATCAAGATTTCGGTTTATCCTCTGAAGACAAGGGGAGAGACCGAAGGATCGCATTTAATTCGTCTGCGCCGACATAATCCACAACGGTAACCTGCTGGTCTTTCACACCCGGGACGGCTTTGAGGGCTTCAATGACGGAGATGACCAATGGCAGGGCGATAGGACAGAGGGGGGAGGAGGGCCGGAAAAGGTAGGTGACTAAGCCAGCCTCGTCAACAGTCAGGTCCGCTACGATCCGCATTCGAAGAACATCCGCCCCGGTTTCTGGGTCAATGACTGCAGTCAGAGCCTGGAAAATATCCGTCTTAAGTTGTTCTGATCCATTCATTGATTTTATCCTTCACCAAACAAGGTGCGCTGGATGGTGCCCCAGATTTGTTCAATCGCGTGGGCTGCCGGCGATTCCGGCGCGAAGCGTGTGACCGGCTGCATGGCTGAGATGGAGTCGGGGATCGCCTCATCAAAGGGGATTTCACCTGCAAGGGGCAACCCATACTTGCCGACGAGCGATTTGATGTCTTCGGTACCGGGAGTAAAAATATCCGCTTTATTGATGCAGACCAGAATGGGGACGTTAAACTCCTGGAGGGTTTGAATAATCCGGTCCAGGTCGTGGATTCCCGAGACTCCCGGTTCAGCGACCAACAGGGCCAGGTCTGCACCGGCGCTGGCCGAGATCACCGGGCATCCAATCCCAGGCGGTCCGTCCACGATCAACAGGTCGCAGCCGTTATCCTGGGCGTAGAGTTTGGCCTGCTGTTTGACGGTGGTCACCAATTTCCCCGAGTTTTCCGCCGCTGGAAAGAGTTCGGCATGGAAAAGCTGTCCATAGGGGGTGGTCGATTGGAACCACTCACCATCCTGCTGCTGGTGCAGCTGGATAGCCGTTTCGGGGCAGACATGAACACAGGCTGCGCAGCCTTCGCAGGCCAATTCGTCCACTCGATGCCAGGGTTGGTTTTCCGTGGGGAGAAGGATGGCTCCATAGCGGCAAACATCAGCGCACATGCCGCAGTTTTGGCATTGCTCGGGGGTGATTTCCGCCAGGAAGCTTCCCATGAAGAGATGGGATTGATCGGGCACAGCCTCGGTCACCAGGGCCAGGTTGGCCGCGTCCACGTCCGCGTCTGTAAAGACCGGATGACGCCAGGATCGACTGGCGAGATCCATTAGACCGGCTGTAAGGCTGGTTTTCCCGGTGCCGCCTTTACCGCTAAGCATCACCAATTGTTTGAGTTTAAGGTCATTGTTTAACATCAAACATCCCCCATAAGTCGGTCGATATCCTGCAGGAGATGGATAAACGCCGGCTTGTATTCCGGGAAGCTCTCGGTTAAAAGCTGGCCACTGGCCAGTGCGGCGGCGATCTCATTGCGGTAGGGAATGCGCATCAGGACCGGGATGGATTGTTCTTCAAGGAGTTTCTCAAGCGGTGCGTAGTTTACTCCGGCGCGGTTGATGATGACGCCGGCTGGGGTGCCCGTTTTTTCGACAATCCCCAGCATTTGCCGGAGGTCATGCAAACCAAAGGCGGTCGGTTCGGTCACCAGGAGCAGGAAATCGGCATTGTGAATGGTCGTTACGACCGAACAGGACGCCCCGGGCGGGGAATCAAGGATGGTCAATGTTGCCTCATCGGAGAGATGGGCCTTCAATTGACGGATAATGGGGGTGGGCATCGGCTCGCTGATCGTCAATTCCCCCATGCTGAAAAGGATGTTTTCTTTTGTTGTTCCAAAGAAGAGCTCACCGATGGGACGGGGAAATTCCGTGATGGCATCCACCGGGCATTGCAGGGTGCAGCTCCCACAACCGTGGCAGAGCTGGGGGAAAACCAGGATTTGAGTTCCCAGCTTCGCCAGGGCGTGAAAGGTGCAGACCTCGACACACCGGCCGCACAAGGTGCAGGCTGCCGGATCAATTTTCGGTACTGCGATGTAGGCTTTTTCTTTCCGTTCAATCGTGGGGTTGAGGAAGAGGTGAGCGTTAGGCGCCTCCACATCACAATCCAGGAAGCGGACCGGGTGGTCCTTGGCTGCGGTGGCAGCCAGGCTCGTGGCGACCATGGTCTTCCCTGTGCCACCCTTTCCGCTGGCAACTGCAATTTTCATTAACCTGTCCTTATTCGTTGGCGGTGAGGAGTCCGGATTGATATTGCCGGACCGCTTCATCGACCGTCAATTGGTCAGCATCAACACTAAGCATCGTAATCCCTCCCGCCTGTAGGGCTTGTTTGGCATTGGGACCAAAGTGACCGCTAATCACCGCTTTTGCGCCTTGATCCATTAGGAGTTGGGAAGTGGACACCCCTGCACCACCCTGTAGATTGGGTCCCATATTTTCAATCGCCTGCCAATCTGATGTTTCTGTGTCATACCGGATGAACCATGGCGCTCGACCGTAGCGGGCGCTCATCTGAGAATCGAAGCTTGAACCCATTGCTGAAATAAAAATAATCATTGTTTCTCCTGAAGGTGTTAAGTATTGGGATATATTATCCCACACTATTGACTATTTGTATATAGTGTAATAGTATATAGATAATTGGAGATTAATGATGAATGAAAAAAATCAATCAAACGCGAATGAAACCCCAGAAAACGGAGGGATGGGAGGGGATTTTGGCCGGGGAAATGGAGGCGGGCCTGGCAATCCACGCGGACGGGGGCGCGGTCGGCGGTGGATGGGAGCCTACTCACTGATGGATGTCCGTTTGGTGGAACCGGCATTGCTGGCGTTCCTCCAGAAGAAACCGAATCACGGTTACGGACTGCTCGAAGAACTCGAGAAAATCGGCCTGGGTTCGATCCAGCCAAGCGTGATCTACCGGATTCTGCGGGATTATGAAGAGATCGGGCTGGTGGAGTCGGGCTGGGATAAAGATGAGACCCAGGGTCCGCCCCGGCGAGTTTACGGCCTTACCGCAGCCGGACTGGCTGCTCTTGGGCGGGCAAAAAAGTCTTTAAATGACACGGTTGATCGAATCGAGGTTCTATTAAAGATCATCGATCAAGCGTGAAATCAACAAATAGTCAAGAAAAAGGAGGCAGATATGCCAGGGTATGATGGAACGGGTCCGGAGGGAACCGGACCGATCGGCCGGGGACTTGGGCCATGTGGTGGAGGTAATGTACCGGGAAGAGGAGGCGGGTTAGGCTTTCAGCGTGGATGGCGCCGGGGCCCCAGAGGCTTCTGGCGGAGCGGCATGTTCCGTGCCGACCAGCAGACTCTGACCCATGAAAAAGCCTGGTTGGAGCGCGAATTAGACGCGGTCAAATCACAACTTGACACCTTAGGGAATGAGACCAATAAAGAATAAAGACTCTTTGTGAAGATCATTAAGGTGACCAAAAGACGCCGGAATCCTGTTCCAGCGTCTTTGTTTTAAATATTTTGGAGAAAAAAGAGAGATTAGGGTTCTTTCACACACCGGTAGCCGTGGCGTGGATTCCCCCAATTCATCGGTTGACGCGAAACAAAGCCGGTGTAACTGACATAATAAGCGTTTTCCTCATCGTAGGCATCCGCAGCCCAAAGGTAAACCGGCTGCTGGTCCGGCGCCCAAAGGGGTGTTTCCTTGTCCGGCCGGAGTGTGCAATCCATTTCCCCAGTCTCGCCAGACCAGGTGCTGCCGGCGTTTTCGTTGTGCAGGCTCAGGGAACGAGCCAATTCATCCACGGTGGGCATCCGCCAGATGTAAAGTGGAGTATCCGAGAGGGC
>DPKV01000133.1 GCA_003542325.1 Anaerolineaceae bacterium | reverse complement strand
CAGGATGAATGGAATATTTTCGTCATGGATTTGGATGGCAAAAACCAGCAAAAACTGACGCATAATGGCAAAGTCCACCATGTCCAATGGACAATTGATGGACAGCTTTTCAGTAACTGGGATCATCCAGAAGGTCTGTGTGGAAAATGTGTGATGAATGCAGACGGTTCAGACATCATTGAAGCAGGCGGTAAAGGGGAACTGCAGCGTTTCCTCCCCTTCTGGACCCTGGATGGTGATCGGGTTGAATGTATTGGGGGAGAAAATATATTTACCCCAGACAGTGAGATCTATCTGGTCGGTGAGATTTTCCCCGATATTTTCCTCAATCTGACCAACCACCCTGCCGATGACCACAACCCCGACTGGCCGGCACAGTGCGGCCCTGGCACCGAAGTTGTCACCGCGGACCGCGAGCAACCTGATGAGCAACCGGTAGATCCCGCCTCCATCGTCATCGGCTATGCCGGGGATGACCAGTGGCAACAGGATCGGAAAAACGACTTCCAGAAAGCCTGCGATGAACTCGGCATTCAGTGTGTCTATGGCGAAATCCCGGAACTGATCGCTCAGGGAGCAGATGCCATTGTGCAAAACTCGAACACTATCACTGTAAATGGCCTGTTCCCCGCCATTCAGGAAGCCAAAGAAAAAGGCATCCCTGTGTTCATTCTGGACGCAGAGACAAATATCGATGGGGCGTACAGCATCACCATTGACCATCAATTGTGGGCNNCGGAGACCAGCCTGGTATGGATGTTCGAAAAAATTGGCGGGCAGGGTGAGTTTGGCTATTTCGACCTGGCCCCCTTTAACCGCTACTCGGATTTGATCAATGATCTATTAAAGCGTTACCCCAATATTACGATTGTCGATAAACGGGACGGCAAATATGATGCGTCCAAAATCAAGCCGGAATTCTCGGACTTTGTAAAACAATACCCTGAGCTGAAGGCCCTGTGGACAAGTTACGATAACACCCAGGCCATGTGGGGCATGGAAGAAAATAGCATCCCCTACGAAAAATGGCCGGTGATCGTGTGCGAACCTACCCATGACGGTCTGCTCGCCTGGCAAAAGGCGCAGGACGCCTATCCGGGCTTTGACTGCATCGCGCCTGCCAACCCATCCGGCATCGCCTATGACGCGGTATATGCCGCCTACTACCTGGTCACCGGCGCGCAAATAGATGAAACCGTCCTGACCGGGCCGTATGGTAAAAGTTTGTATGTGGACATTCCAGTCGTCACCAGTGACAATCTTCAGGAATGGTTGGAAATCCTGGAGAAAGCCAATTTATACAGCGTCAATCAATTCATGACCCCGGAAGAGATCCTGACCAAATGGTTTGTGGAAGATTAACCAGATCATCAACCTGTCTGGTGCGGTCATGCACGCTTCGCGTGACCGCACCCTGCTTAATCCCAATGATTGGATAATCGGCGTGCGCCCAACAACGAAATTTTGGATAAAACCACTCACCGAACCCGGCGAGTGGTTTTCATTGAGCGCCCCAATCCCTGATTACCTGATTGACCAATTGACTGCCCTCAGTGTACATTCTACATAGGTGCACTCCATTTTGATTTAATCATGCTTTTTATGTACAATATAACTATCCTTCCGCCTGTCCCCCACTTGGCCACCTCAATGTTAACAGGTCATCCTTCACCAGCATATTGAGGTACCTATGGAAACCAATCCCCCCGAAAAACGATCCAGCAAAACCTTTTTGATCATTGCAGTTGTGATTGTCTTGATCAGCTGCTGTTGCCTCGCCGCTATCGGCGGGGTTGGCTATTCCCTGTATGCCAACGGGCAACTGACGTTCAACGGGGGCCTGTCCATCACCGGACGAGGGCCTGGTGAGATACAGATCATCAACCTGTCGGATGGCCCGATCAAAGCGCAGCTTGACCGGATTGATGACGAATCCGGCGAAAGCTACGGTCAGGGCACCCTTGACCTGGCCCCCTACGATATCGCCTCCTTCAGGAGCTTATACAAAGACACCTATCTCCTCCAGATCAGCGTCCCCAGCGGGGCGCCTCCCGACAGCACCTGCACGCTGAAAATAAAGGGGGGACAAGTCTACAGGGTGGTAACCGTTCCTGAAGGCACCGTGATCGCCCGGGATAACAATAAGGTTGATTCCGCCGAAGAGTTGGATATCAACACCTCTTCGCTATGCCAGCCTTAGGAGACAATAGATGAAAAATCACAAACGAAAACTCATCGTATTGACTGTTGTATTTGGATTGATCACACTGGCATGCAGTACGACCACGCTGAGCGTTGCCAATCAGTCGGATTTCAAGGCCCTGGTTTCAGTCACCTTGCCAGGAGCCAACGGCACGGACTCCCACCTATATCAACCGGGAGAAGTGTACGATTATTACCCCAAATCAGGTGGCTCTTACACGATCTCTGTCATCCCTCAGGAGGATTATATCGCCGAGATGGATAGATTGCGCAATACAATTATCCTTGCGATGTATAAGTATGAAGACATTATCATACCCAAGACCTTTGTGGAGCTTACACAGCAACTGGCGAACATTGACCGGACACTCAGCAGCCTGACCACACACTCCTGCCAGGGCAATATCATGGAAGAATCTAACGTGCTGGCTACTATCAATATATCAAAGCAGGGGCAGATAACACTAAGCTGTCCAAGCCTGAGTGCTGAACCTTGAAAACCACTCCTGCATTTCATTTCAATCCACAATTTCCAGCCCGCTGCATCTTGTTTTCACCATAAATCTCCCTATAATAGGATGTATCCATCCACACATTTGATAGATATGGGGTACAAAATATGTCCGTCAAACGTTTTTTGTCAGTAACAAACCGGATCACTCGCCTGGCACTTCTTTTTTGCTGCCTTGCCGGTTTTTCACTCCTCCTTTCAGCCTGCAATCTGCCCACATCTTCATCAACGTCTGCCATCGACCGCCTCAAGGACGGGCTGGTGGAAAATTACGAGCCACAGGCCGATCCCGCTTCCCTGCCGCGTTATACCCTCAGTCCGCAGCAGCAGGAAGTGCTGGACAGCCGCGGCTACCCCGCGCGCTTCACAATCCTCTTTTCGCAGGATGAAGCGGGCACCCCCATCCGCCAGGAAACCTGGTACTTTGATGCCAACGCAACTGCTGTCACTTTCCGCGATGGAATAATCGTCAGCGAAACCGCAGAAACACCCGTCGCTGCCGGTCTTTCCCCCTTCACGCCGGAACTGTTCACCGCCCGGATGGACATCGACCAATTGCTGGCAGTCACCGGCCAGTACAGCTTCACCATTCAATCCACCAATCAAAGCGGCCTCGAAGAAGGCAAACTGATCACCCTGCCTGGGCTGACCGCCGGGTTTGAGCGCGGAGAACTGCGCTTTCTGGAAATTGTTCCGGCAGCAGATCTGGCCGGGGAGTCCCCGCCGAGCGCATCCACCGCGGCCCCGGCCGCCGTCAGCGGCTATGTACTCACCGCTTTCGAACAGCCCAACAGCGGCAGCAATACGCTGAACGTGACCATCAAAAACCCCGACGGCAGCAGTTATCAGCTACCGCTTACCATCCAGATGGACTTTGACGACAGCGGTCTCACCTA
>DPKV01000206.1 GCA_003542325.1 Anaerolineaceae bacterium | reverse complement strand
TACGGGCGTTCCGCTACGCTTCAGGGATTTCATGAATGGGGGATGGTGAATAGTTGGATCAGGGATCAGGTATTAGGTGATCAGGTATCAGGCTGTCGTCATTGCGGGGAGCCACTGCAGGTGGTGGCTTGACGATCCAGAAGGATGAAAGCAGATTTGGTGGGTTGGCAACCCACCCTACAACTTCGGCGTCATCGAAGCGGTTAAGGATGCGGTCCGCCATCTCCCCCAGGCAGACGGACAGACGTTGGGCGCGTTTTTCGGTCAAGAGATGGTCCTTTCAGCGGAGAAACGATCATTAATGGCTGTCAATTGGGATTAATAAACCTGAACCGGGGATTAGAACAAGGGAAATGTCAATAAAAAAGTGTTTTTTTAATAAGATTATTAACACAACTTTGGGTTATCAAGAAACCAAATAATATCCACTTCCGCAGATTGCTTCGTCGCTGCTTTGCAGCTTCTCGCAATGACAAGATAATTTTGTCATTGCGAGTCCCCGCCAGGGGACGAAGCAACCTACGGATTCTATTTTTTACTTATTGATCTGCTCAAATTGAATCAAACCAATATCTCTTCAACCTTGCATCTCTTCAAACAGATCCTTCCAAGCCGGATTCAGATCATTCACCAAATCCATCTTCTTCTGCCGCGACCCACCCTTGATCTGTTTCTCCCTCTGAATGGCATCCTCCACGTACTCATGCGTCTCATAATAAACAAGCTTCTTTAGGTAATAACGTGATGTAAACCTCCCACCTTCACCCGCACGATGTTGCTCAACCCGACGGTACAGATCGTTCGTCACGCCAGTATACAGAACCGTATGATTGATATTTGTCATGATGTAGACGTAGTATTCGTGCATCTTTTTCCACCTATCTCATTATTTCATGTTCTGACGGAAGATAAACCTCTACGCATCTACTTCCGTAGATTGCTTCGTCGCACCCTGCGGGTGCTCACTCGCAATGACAAAATATCTTGTCACAGCGAAGCGATCAACGGAAGTAGTCCCATGATCGTTTCCACCAAAATATCATTATTCGTTAATATCATCAAAACTATCCGCTTCCCCCTCCACCGTCATTGCGGCCGCCTCAGCCTTCGCCTTATTGATCGCGCGCCGCGCCACGAGATACGAAACGCCCAGCGAAAACGGCAGGCTCACAAACAGCAGGATCAGCATCCAGCGCGGCCCCGTCCCCACGCTCCGGTCGATCAGGAACCCGGCCAGCACGAACAGCCCCGCGATCACCAACGTCAGGCACCCGGCGGATACCGACACCGCCGCCATGCGCATCATGTTCTTCGTTGTGGAATTTTGATTGTTCATCCTCTTATTTTACCCAATTCCTAATCATCAATCACATTCTCCCCGGTCGTCACACAGCCGCAGGTCCCATTGGCGCAGTCCCAGGTCAGGGTCAGTTTCTCATTGAATCCCCCATTGAAGAACTCCACCTCCCAGGTCTGCAGCATATTATCCTCGGCTCCGAGGAAGATGTACTGGTTCTCAGCGGTTTTCATGAAAGGCTGCAGATAAGACTCCCACACCAATTCGTCCGGGTGTTCGTACATCACCCCTTCATCCTCAATAAAGGTGAAGGTATAGGTGGCGGCGCCATCCAGCTTCGTGACACCCTCCTCACCCGAACAGTCCACACCGCCAATGCCCTGGATCTCCAGATGGGATTGATAGTCGTGCGTACCTGCATTGCTGCACTCCGCATCCGTCAGCCCTTCACCATCGGGACAAACGAAGTCATTTTGCGCTTTGCAGGCTGAACCGATTGCTGCAAGGGTGAAATATAAAACGATCAAGATCGCGTATTTTTTCATTGTTATTCTCTTCACCTTCAGGAAATTCCAATTATCTGCTTAAGAATAAATTCAATACCCCTCATCCAGCGCCCTGTGGGTGTTCCACCTTGTTACAGCACTCCGTGCCACCTTCCCCTATCCCCTTCGGGGGCTTCGTCGCTACGCTCCTCGAGGGGAAGGCTTTTCTAAGTTCTGAGCCTTCGCAATTACTTATTCCTTACCCTCCACCACCCGTCCAATCACGAACAGCGCGCCCCACAGCACCAGCCCCACAAACCCCAGCCAAAGGACGAGGTTCGCTTCCAGTCCCCATAGCGCGTCCACGCGGGTCGCCACATCGACCACAACCACCGGCACGGTCACCAGGGCTGCCTGCTCTTCATCATAGAAGGCGAACAACACGGCCACCTTGCCTTCATAGTCGCCTTCTCCCCCGCCGGTCAGTTCCCAGGCAAGCTCCAGGTCATGCCCCGCCGCGGCGGAGGCCTGCACCCGCCCGGGTGGGTCGATCGGCAGGCTGGAGATGACCGGTTCGACTACGATCACCTGCGCGGGTTGGTCAGCGGCCGCGCCGCCAGCTTGCCCGGCTTCCGCCAGCGTGACCCGCAGCGTGCCGGTATCTCCTTTGCGCAGCCAGGTCGGCCAGTTGAGGCTGAGGGTATAGTCCGTCACAGCCGCATAGGACGTTCCGGCCGGTGCGCCGGGCAGCACCCCGGCCTCGATGGTGAACTGGGCGGCATCTTCCGAGGTCGGCCAGACGGCCCAGGCCAGGCTGATCAGCCCAAACGCCAGGCAGACCAGGCTCAGCCCGAACAGGAGTTTGGGCAGCCCACTGTGGTTCCGCTTCACCCCAGCCATACCAGCACCGCCATACTCAGCGCCAGGAGGCCGGCCAGCGCCCAGGCAATGACCGTCCACCCCGATTGCAGGGCAACATACAGTAAGAACGGCAGCCCGATCAACAGGACCAGCAGCACGTTCCGTATTGCCGGGCGCAGGGCTTGTTTCTTTTCAGCTAAAGAGGTCATATCCGTCTCTTTTCTTTTCTCAGATTACCAGATTAATAATGAAAGCCGCCAGGGCAACCACACCGACCGCCACGCCGCCGTAGCCCAATAGTTTGCGCATCACTTCGCCTTCCCTGCCTGCCAGGCCGACGGTACTGCACCCGACGATCACCTTGGCCGGGGCCAGGACGCTGCCCAGCGCGCCGCCCGCGGTCTGCGCGGCGAGGATCAGCAGCACATCCAGGTGCAACAGCTCGGCGGTATTCATCTGCAAAGCGGCGAACAGGACATTGGAATTGTTATTACTGCCGGTGATGAAGGCGCCCAGTGCGCCGATGAACGGCGACACCAGGGGGAAGACCTTCGGCCCAAAGCCCATACTCAACCCTTCCGCCAGCAGGTAGGTCATCCCGCTGTGCAGCATGACGGACGCCAGGCCCACCATCGCCAGGATCCCCAGGCTGGAATTGACGCCACTCTTCACGACCCGCCCCAAAATGCCATTGAGCGCGCCTTTCTGGATGTAGCCCACCTTGCGGTAAATAATGAAGGAGATGATTGACGTGTAGAGCAGGATCGCGCCGGGATGCCCAAAGATATTGATCTCCCGGCCGCTTCCCGCCGCTGTAACCCAGCCCAATGCGGTCTCCAGTTCCGGGAAGTTCATCGTCAGCTTCACCTGCGAGAGGAAGTTGTCCACCGATGGGATCAGGTTGACCGAGAAGGCCAGTACGACCAGCAGGCCGTAAGCCAGCAGAGAAAGCCAAAGGGACTTGCCCTCATCTTCCACCGCCGGAGGTTCGACAGCTTCAGTTTCCGGTTTGGCGCGATAGGCGGGCAGCCGTACCAGGATCAACCCAACGAGTAACCCGGCAATCGCCCCGCCCGTCGCGCCCAGGGTCCAGAGGCCGTTGGTGGCCAGCAGGTATTGAGCCGCGCCCATCACCGAGCCGATCACGAGAACAGGCAGCACGGCGCGTTTAAGTCCCTTCCAGCCATTGCCGATCAGAGCCACCAGCAGCCCGGCCACCGGGGCGGAAATCCCCAGCAGCAATGCGGTGAAGGGAGCGAGGACCTCACCGGGCAGCCCGGTGACGGCGATCAGGGTCTGGAAGGAAGACGCCAGCGAACCGTACGTGACCGCCCAGCCGTGACCGATGGCCGCCATTGCCACCGCCTGCACGGGCGAGAAGCCGAGGCCCACCAGCAGCGGCGCACAGACGGCTACGGGCACCCCAAAGCCGCCCGTGCCCTGCAAAAAGGACACCATCAGCCAGCCGATCAGCAGCGACTGCATCACCCGGTCGCCGGTCAGCCCAGGCAGGGCGCGCCCGATCATACGGATCGCACCGGCCTCACGGGCAATATTGAAGAGCAGCAAAGCCGCCCAAATGATATACAACACATCCAGGCTCAGCAGGACCGCTTTCACCTGGGAATAAGCTAAAAGATCGAACCGTGCGCCAAAGAAGAGCACAGCGGCCAGCACCGCGAGAAACCAGCCCAATCCACCCGCCCGGCTGCCTCCCCAGCGGAAAACGAGCATCAGGACCACCACGACCAGGACTGGCGAAAACGCCAGCAGCCAATTCCAAAACGATAATGTCAGTTCCATGAATAATTCTTTCCAGAGTAATGACCGGCAAAGCGCCGGCTGTAGCGTTCAATCCAGGTTGGCCGTCTTGCCAACCATTTCAACGGTGTTCTGCAATAGGCCCGGTGTTCCGGGCTGCCCCCCGCCCACAAAGACGGTGAATTTTCCGGGCTCGATCACCCATTCGCCGTCGTCATTCACACAACCAAAAGCGCGCGGGGCCACCCGGAGCAAGACCTGCGTCTCCTCGCCGGGAGCCAGACGTACCCGCCTGAAAGCAGCCAGGCTGTGACGCGGGACCGGCACGGAGGCCTCCTCGTCCCGGATGTAGACCTGTACGACCTCATCCCCTGCCACCTGCCCAATGTTCCTGACCCGGCAGGCAACTTCCAGGGTCTCCGGGCCTTCCATCCGGTCGAAGTTCAGCCTCATATCAGCGTATTCAAACCGGGTGTAACTGAGGCCATAGCCAAAGGGATAGAGGACCTCGCCATCAAAATAGCGGTAGGTACGGCCGGCCATGGCGTAATCTTCAAAAGGTGGGAGCTGGTCAACTGACTTGTAAAAAGTCACCGGCAAGCGTCCGCCCGGGTTGGTATCGCCAAACAGCGCTTCAGCCACAGCCCGCCCCCCGGCCTGACCGGGATACCAGGCTT
>DPKV01000046.1 GCA_003542325.1 Anaerolineaceae bacterium | reverse complement strand
GAGGGGAAGGGCTGGGGATGGGGTGGCCTATTGACAAAGGCATGCAGAAATCTCTTGGGTGTACTTTACGACTACCCCGGGCGCATTAAGGCGGGACTCCCTTTTCAGCTTAAAACATGTTAGACTCATGGCGGAGTTCATCATGCTGGACAATACCCAACCCGGGCCGAAAGAGAAATCAGACCTCGCGGCCATCAATCCACATTCTGAAATATCAACCGATCCCCAACAGCCCGGCATTATCCGGCTCTGGGAGCATTTGCGCAACCTGGGGTTGGGGGATACAACCCTGCGGTTTTCCACAGCCCTTCTGACCCTCGTTCTGATCCTGGCAGTGGTAGGCGTTATGAACCGTGTCTATTTCAAGGACAGCCGGGGGGACGGCAGCGCCGCTGCGTTGGGGCTTTCGAATACACTCGCCACCCCCACACCAACCCTGCCCGCCCCCGAATTCGCAGGCGGCGGCCTTGCCATTGATGGGATCCTCCGCAATTCCGACTTGCATACCATCCTGCCCATCCGCCAA
This sequence comes from Anaerolineaceae bacterium, assembly GCA_003542325.1. Lineage (GTDB taxonomy): Bacteria > Chloroflexota > Anaerolineae > Anaerolineales > Anaerolineaceae > Brevifilum. Next base: position 4,298 of record DPKV01000046.1, on the reverse strand, counting down.
TCCCGTTACGATGTCATCCAATATACCGTTGAGACAGGCGACTCGATCTTCTCCATTGCCGATAAGTTCAACCTCCATCCGGAGTCTATTTTATGGGGTAACCGGTATACGCTGGGGGATGATCCCCACCTGATCCTGCCGGGTCAGGTTTTGAATATTCTTCCCGTGGATGGCGTTTATCATCAGTGGAGTGCCGGCGAAGGCCTGAATGGTGTCGCCACCGTGTATGGTGTGACGCCGGAGGATATCATCGATTGGCCAGGCAACAACCTGGACGCGGATGAAATTGGGGATTATGCCAACCCGAATATTGCCCCCGACACCATGCTGATCGTCCCCGGCGGGAAAGGGACCTATAACGACCTTTACACCCCGCGCATCTCCCGGGATGAACCGGCGACCGCAAAAAACCTCGGCCCTGGCGCCTGCACAGCGTCCTACGATGGGGTCACCGGCAGTCTCATCTTCATGTGGCCGACAACGGAACGGTATCTCTCCGGGTATGACTATTCCCCGGAAACCAACCACTTCGGCATTGACATTGCCGGTGATTTAGGAAACCCGATCTATGCCGCTGACAACGGCGTGGTCGTCTATGCCGGCTGGAACGACTACGGCTACGGCGAAATGATCGTGATCGACCACGGTTCCGGCTGGCAGACGTTGTATGCCCACCTGAGCCAGGTCAGCGTGACCTGCGGCCAGGAGGTCTATAAAGCCGAGACCATCGGCCTGATGGGCAGCACAGGTGTTTCCACCGGCCCGCACCTGCATTTCGAGATGCGGAGTGATGATTACGGCCGGGTTAATCCCTGGAATTTCCTCCAGTAACAATTCCCATCAAAATATAAAATCTTTCCATGGCAGTTCATCTTTCACCATGATAGACTTACAGCATAAGTTCAATACGGATTCATAAAAAACACTTTTTTGCCTTCAATGGAGAGGATATCGTGGGAAAACATCATCGCTTTTGGCTTATGTTGACCGGTTTGTTTCTCGTTTTGGCTGCATCAATCGGACTGCATACCCCAACCCAGGCGCAAGCCAGAGACACCTCGCATCAGGCTTTTACGGATAACTTCGATTCATTCAACGCCACCCTCTGGCACATGGCAGACGGCTGGACCAATGGCGATCCCTTTGACTACGGCTGGCAAGCAGGTAATGTGACCTTCAGCAGCGGGATCATGTCCTTACAATTGGATAATGTGGGTTGCCCTTGCAGCGGTAGTCCTTACGCCTCCGGCGAATACCGGTCCAATGGCCATTACCAATACGGCACCTATACCGTCCGGATGAAAGCCGTCGCCCAGGATGGCGTGGTCAGCAGCTTTTTCATTTACACCGGGCCTTCTGAGGGCAGTCCCTGGGATGAAATTGACATTGAGATCATCGGGAAAGACACTACTACACTTCAAACGAATTACTACACCAACGGGTTGGGCGGCCACGAAGGCTATATCAGCCTCGGCTTTGATGCCGCAGACGGTTTTCACACCTACAGCATCGAATGGATGCCGGATGCAATCAAGTGGTATGTTGACGGAGACCTAAAGCACACGGAAGACGGCAGCAACGGCGTTTTACCCACCACCCCCGGACGGATCATGATGAACTTATGGCCGGGCACTGATACGGTGAATGACTGGCTGGAAGATTTCGTCTACAGCGGACCCATTTCCGCCCAGTATGATTCGGTCAGTTTCGAACCGGCGGACTGGCCGAATAAGAATTATCTGCCATTAGCTGTCCACTAAATGATCCGGCTATCTCAACCCAGCCTTACCTCAACATGGTGAATCTCACCATCACTGCAGCAGGGGATCAGATTCCCTGTTTGCGCCAGGCCGTCCACGGTGAGCAAAACAACACCCTTACTGACATGGTCCGGGTTTTCCACCCGAATCTCATAGGTCGCACCGCGGAACTCCCTTCGGACGGCGAATCCATCCCAGGAAGGTGGAATACAGGGGTCAATCCGCAGGCCATCATATTCCGGTCGAATCCCCAAAATCCATTGGGTGACAGCCACTATATTCCAGGCAGCCGTCCCCGTCAGCCAGGAATTCCTGGCTGCGCCGAAGTTGTCCGCATCCTTCCCGGCGATCGTCTGAGCGTAGCAATACGGTTCACATTGATGTACTTCGCTCAGTTCCTCACGGGCGGATGGGTTGATCCGTAAATAGTAATCCAGTGCTTTTTCACCGTGATCAAGGATCGCTTCCGATATCATGATCCACGGGTTCGTATGACAGAAGACGCTGGCGTTCTCCTTGTTGCCGGGCGGATAGGAGGAAATCTCGCCCAGCTCAAGTTGATAGTGCGTATAGGCGGGTTGCAGCAGTACCACACCATGTTTGGTGGCGAGGTGTTTCCCCACCGATTTGAGGGCTGTTTCCGCCAACCCCTCTTCCACACCAATCCCCGCCATCGTGCACAAGCCCTGTGGTTCAATGAAGATCCGCCCTTCCTTACAAACCTTCGAACCGACTTCCTTGCCAAAGTGGTTATAAGCCCTCAGGAACCAGGCGCCATCCCAGCCATAACGCCGGGTCCTGGCGGCCATTTCCACTGCCTGGCCTTCCAACCTGGCTGCTTCCTCCGGCTCGTTCATGTGCGCCATGATTTGAGCCAGTTCCCGGGCGGCAAGGGTAAACAGGGCCGCGATCACCACCGATTCAGCCACTTTGCCNNTCCGCCCGGCCGATCAACGGCAGTCCATGCGGGCCAAGATTGTCCAGGGTGTATTGGAGACTGCGTTTCAAATGCTCCAGCAGGCTGGCTTCGGTGCCCGGTTGGTTGTCAAAAGGCACCTGCTCTTCCAGAATGGTCCAATCCGCAGTTTCCTTGAGGTAGGCCGCCGTACTGAGCACCAGCCAGGCAGGGTCATCATTAAAATTGCCGCCAACGGCATCGTTACCGCGTTTGGTCAGGGGCTGGTATTGGTGATAAGCACCGCCCGTCTCCAACTGTGTCGCTGCCAGGTCCAGAATGCGCTGACTCGCCCGGTCAGGGATCATCTGAACAAAACCAAGCAGGTCCTGGTTGGAATCCCGGAACCCCATCCCCCGGCCAATGCCGGATTCAAAATAGGAAGCCGACCGTGAGAGGTTGAAAGTCACCATGCACTGATAGGCGTTCCAGATATTGACCATCCGGTCCACATGTACATTGGGTGTCTCTGTATGGATTACGCTCAACAAGTCATTCCAGATCCTCCGGAGATGATCAAAAGCGGAGTCCACCACATCAGGCTTTAGATAATGCCTGATAATTGGCAGGACAGTCCGCTTATTGATCGTCTGGGACCTTGGCGGTCTGAATTTTTTATCTTCCGGGTTTTCATGGTAACCAAGAAGAAAGATCACCCGCTTTTCCTCGCCCGGCGCGAGGGCCAGGCGCAGGTGATGCACCCCTACAGGCGCGCCCCCGACCTGCAGGGAGTTATTGGTCTCGTCCATAACAACATCACAGGGACTCTCCCAGCCACAGTAAGCTCCCAGAAAGGCTTCCCGCTGGGTTTCAAAACCTGCCAGAGGTTCAGAGCAGGCAAAGAAGGCGAAGTGGTTGCGTCGTTCCCGGTATTCTGTTTTGTGATAAATAACCGAGTCTTTTACTTCAACTTCCCCAATATTGAGGTTCCGCTGATAATTGGTAGAATCGTCCAGAGCATTCCAGAGTGCAAATTCGACGCTGGAAAAGAGGGAAAGCGTTTTTTCTTCATTGGCCTGATTTTGAACCCGTACATCCCAAATTTCAAGTGAGGCCTCAGGCGGAACGAAATAACACACCTCCGCCCGGACCTCCTGACAGGTCGAACTGATCCGGGTGTACCCCATTCCATGCCGGCAGTCGTAATCTTCCAAAGGCTTCCGGGTGGGCATCCAGGTCGGTGACCAGAATTCCCCGCTGGCGTTATCCCGCAGATAAAGATACCGCCCCCCCATGTCCAGGGGGACGTTGTTATACCGATAACGGGTGAGCCGCCGGAGCAGGGCATCCTGATAAAAAGAGTAACCTCCCCCCGTATTGGAAACCAGTCCGAAATAGTCCGACATCCCCAAATAGTTGATCCAGGGAAGCGGTGTATCCGGGCGGGTGATCACATATTCCCTGTTCTGATCATCAAAATAACCGAAACGCATTATCCATCTCCTCAGTCACTTCCCGCAAGCCCGTCCTGCCGCAAAATAATGGGCGAGACTGTCTCAGATCTGTCCCACTGCTGGATATTGGGATCGATCCCAATTTTGATGATACAAGGATTCACGAAAGGTGTCAACCCATTAATCCGG
>DPKV01000011.1:5188-5380 GCA_003542325.1 Anaerolineaceae bacterium | reverse complement strand
GGAATGGATGGGAGTCGAACCCACCACGGCTCGCAACGCGACCCGACGACCGATTTTGAAGACCGGGAGGCCCACCGGGACCTGACCATTCCCATCGTTAAGGATAACCAGTAGACCGGTGGATGTCAATAAATTTAGGGGATTGGTTTTAATTGGTGGGTTGAGTTGTATCTTTAGGATTAATCGATTGTA
>DPKV01000011.1:0-5049 GCA_003542325.1 Anaerolineaceae bacterium | reverse complement strand
AGTCAACCCGGTGCGTATTTTGTGACGTTGGTGACGTATGAACGTGCCTGTTTGTTTGGCGAGATCCGGGAGGGAGAGGTGTGCTTGAGTGCGACAGGGCAAATTGTGGATCGGGCATGGCGGGCGATACCGGAGCATTTTGCGGGTGTGACCGTGGATGATTATGTGATCATGCCGAACCATGTGCATGGGGTGATTTGGATTGACCAAGACGATGTGGATACGGTTCGTGAGGTAGGGGCGAGGCATGCCTCGCCTTACGAGGTAATGGTGGTTCCAATCCTCGTGGTGTAAAACCCCATTCCCTTGGGGCGATTGTCGGATCATTTAAATCCGCAGTGACAAAGCAAATTCATAAAATTCGAGGATATGAACATCTTCGGGTTTGGCATCGAAATTATTATGAGCATGTGATCAGAGATGAGAAAGCATACGAGGAAATAACGAATTATATTGCAACCAATCCCATGAATTGGGAACTAGATAGGGAATATCCATCCGGTCAATAATAATTCTTATCCACCCCTTCAATGGTACAATTCAATTCTCAACCGACAATTTCCAGGAGAGACTGCGGCATATGACTGAGTTGACTTGCACTCCCGATTGGGTTAAGCACGCTATTTTTTATCAGATTTTCCCTGACCGTTTTGCCAAATCCGAACATCTCGAAAAACCGACGAACATCGAACCCTGGGATGCGCCCCCCACCCGAATGGGGTTCAAAGGCGGCGACCTGCTGGGCGTCTATGAACACCTGGACTACCTGCAGGACCTGGGGGTCAACGCGATCTACTTCAACCCGATCTTCATGTCCGCGGCCAGCCACCGTTACCATACGTACGACTATTACCATGTGGACCCCCTTCTGGGCGGCAACAAGGTCTTCTTCCAGCTTCTGGATGAGGCCCACCGCCGGGGGATGCGGATCGTCCTGGACGGCGTGTTCAACCATGCCAGCCGCGGGTTCTACCAGTTCAATCACATCCTCGAAAACGGAGACAAATCACCCTATCTGGACTGGTTCTGGGTCTACGGTTTCCCGATGAACGCCTACCAGGGAAAACCGAACTACTCCTGCTGGTGGAACCTGCCGGCCCTGCCGCAGTTCAACACCGACAACCCCCAGGTGCGGCAGTTCCTGTTCGAGGTCGCCCGGCACTGGATCGAGCAGGGCGTGGACGGCTGGCGGCTGGATGTGCCCTTTGAGATCAAGGACGAATCCTTCTGGCGGCAGTTCCGCGCAGCGACCAAACTGCCGAACGAGGAGGCTTACCTGGTGGGCGAGATCCCCTCCGAGGCGCAGGATTGGCTGCAGGGTGACATGTTTGACGGCGTGATGAATTACCAGTTCACGGCGGCCTGCGTGGGCTTCTTTGGCACGGGCTATCGGGATGAAGCGATGATCGCGGGGATGATGGGGCTGCCGGAGGTACCGGTTCTTTCCGCCTGGGATTTCCTCCAGCGGGCGAAGGTCTTGCTGGAACTTTATCCCCGGCAGAACGTCCTGGCGCAGCTCAACCTGATGGACAGCCACGATATGCCCCGCTTCCTGAGTATGGTCAGCGAGAATGTGGACGCCTTCCGGCTGGCCACGCTGTTCCAGATGACCTACCCCGGCGCGCCCTGCATCTATTACGGCAACGAGATCGGCATGTCCGGCGGGCGGGATCCTGAGAACCGGGTGCCTTTTCCGTGGGATGAATCGCAGTGGAATCAGGACCTGCGGAAAGCCGTCCAGACCTATACCCATATCCGCTTGGAACATCCGGTCCTGCGGACAGGCGAGTTTGTGCCGCTGTATGGCGAAGGCCGGAATATCGCCTTCCTGCGGCATCTGGGGAAAGATAGGGTTGTGGTGGCGATGAACGCCGGGGGGAACCCGTGGGAGCTGAATGTGCCGGTGGGGGACTATCTCCCGAATGGGACGGTGATGGAAGACCTGTTGAGTACGGACGGTGCGGTGGTGGAGGAGGGTCACCTGCGCAAGCGGACACTTCAACCCTGGCAGGGAGCGATTTTTAAATTACAGCATTAGGGAAAGAACAAATCCCCGGGATCTTCGAAAATCCCGGGGGTTTTTGACGCATTTATGATGTCCTCTGGTCTTTGCGGGTCACCCGCAGGATGGCGATCTTGGTGGGATGGTTGAACGGCGCAGGGTCAACCGGGGGTGGACTCACGATGGTGTCCGGGTAGCCCGTGATGTCCTCCGGGATGGGGATGATCTGTTCAAAGGACAGGTACTCGCTCCGGCAGAGCTGCTCCAGTTCCCCCATAAAGTCCGCGCCGGAGAGAAAGAGGGCGTTATTGATCACCACCAGCCGGCCCTCATGTGCGACCAGGGGGCGGATTTTGTTGATCAGCCGGGTACTCTCGTTTTGCAGGTCCACCCGCCCCGCTGCTGTGGCGGAGAAGAAGGGCGGGTCCAGGATCACCCTATCAAAAAGGCGGTCCTGATGGCGCAGCCGACCGACCACCCGGAAGAAGTCATCTGGTAGAATTCGCTGTTCTTTCTTGTGTAATTCGTTCAATTCCCAGGATAATTTAGCGAATTGAAGGAATTTCCTGCTGATATCGGTCTGGATAACCTCGGCTGCACCTCCCACTCCCGCTGCCACGCCCAGACTGCCGGTATAGGCAAAGGTATTGAGGAGGCGTTTCCCGGCAGCGTTATCCAGCAGCCAGCGCCGTAAATGGCGGGTATCGAGATAAAAACCCGCATCCCGGTTCATTTGCAGGTCGAGGGCGTAATGGACGCCAAACTCGGTGATCTGATCCGGGAGGTGGTTGCCGGTCAGGAATTGCCCCTTCTTTTGGAATTCATCCGAGCCGCCGCGCTGCTTGAGGAGCACCGCATCCAATCCTTCAAGAGTTTCGAGCGCTCATTTGGAGATAATTTTCGCAAGTTCGCTATATTGCGCTTCCGGCGTATGGTCAAAGATCACCAGCGCAGATCCGTACCGGTCCAGAACCAGACCGGGCACGCCTTCATAGAAGCCGTTGAATAAGCGAAAAGCATCGGTCGAAGCCGGGTCAGGCGTCCTTCTTCGGGCGGCGTTTTGGATGGTTTCAAGGGCTGGTTGAATTGGGTTCATGTCCTCATTTTACCGTGGAATCGCCTGTTTGAAAATTAGTTATGAATAAATAACTATTTACATGAGGCTAAGGATATGTTATAATCAACAAATTAATCTTAAACAATAATAGGAGTCGTTTATGATTGCTTTTTTGGAACAATTTTCACCGATCATCCAGGCTCTGTTTGGCACCTTGTTCACCTGGTGGGTGACCGCGCTTGGTGCAGCGATGGTTTTCTTCACCAAAGAAGTCAGCCGGAAGCTGCTGAACGGACTGCTGGGTTTTGCATCCGGTGTGATGATCGCAGCCTCATACTGGTCTCTGCTGGCGCCGGCGATTGAGATGTCCGAGAACTTATCCGTCCCGGCCTGGTTCCCGGCAACCGTCGGTTTCCTGCTGGGCGGCGTGTTCCTGTTTGCAGTGGATAAATTACTGCCGCACATGCACCGCACGGATGGCGAGACCTATACTGAGGGTCCGAAATCTTCCTGGCAGCGCAGTGTGCTATTGGTCACTGCCATCACGTTGCATAATATCCCTGAAGGGTTGGCTGTTGGTGTGGCTTTTGGGGCGGCGGCAGCCGGTGTTGAAGGCGCAGGTATTGCCTCCGCGGTGGCCCTCGCGCTGGGTATCGGCATCCAGAACTTCCCGGAAGGGCTGGCGGTATCCGCACCGCTCAGACGGGAGGGTTGGAAGGTGGGCAAGGCGTTTGTGTACGGTCAATTCTCCGGGATGGTGGAACCGATAGCCGGGGTGATTGGCGCAGCCGCCACACTGCTGATGCGGCCGCTATTGCCCTACGCGTTGGCCTTTGCCGCCGGTGCAATGATCTATGTCGTGGCAGAGGAACTGATCCCTTCCAGCAAGTGTGAAGGACATTCGGACATCCCCACCATCGGCGTCATGCTTGGGTTTGCTGTGATGATGTTGCTGGATGTGGCGTTGGGGTAAAAAACATTGAGTGAATTTGGGGCGAGGCAGCTTACGCCTCCCGCAGGGAGAGCCTCGCCCCATAGATCTTTATGAGGCACGAATCTCTATCGTCGTCACAATATTTATTATGGGAGGAAATTAATAAGGAAAATTATTTTTCAATATCAGAATTCAATATGCTGCCAGATCTGGTAGAGTGCAAGGTTGCCGGGCTTGCCGTCGGAATGATAAGATTCCAGCACTTTGAACCCGGCCGACTCGGCCAGGGTTGTCAGGCTGGCTTCGCTGTAAGTATGGACATACCGCAGGCCGATCTGGTCCGCAGCCCGCCAATCCAGGAGAACATCCCCCTCATCGACATCCGCATCCGTCAGGTCAACTTCAGACCAGGAGACAACGTGTTGATGCAATCGGGGGCTGTTCTGCCACTGCCAGACGGAGACCGCTATGCGGCTTTCCGGGGTGATTAACCGGGTCATGGCTCGGAGGATGTTCAATCGTAATTCGTCACCCGGCAGATGGTGCAGGACGGCAAAACAAACCAGCCAGTCAAAGGGCGAGCCAGGCAGGGTGTGTTCCCATCCGGATGTGGTGAGATCCGACTGTTGGAAGGTGAAATGTCCCTGGTTTACGTCACCCAGCAGCAAACGGGCTTCACTGAGCAGTCCCGCGCTCATGTCCGTTCCCAGGTAATCTCCTGCAAAGCCTGCCCGGACCAACGCCCGCGAGAGGGTACCATTTCCGCAGCCCAGGTCGAGGATCCGCCCCGCTTCTTCGAGACGTGGTAACAGACTGCATACGCCTGGCTGGACCCGGTCTCGGGTGACGGAAAACGAGGCGGCGAATTGGTCGTAAAAACGACGGTTGATGTCCAGAAGCTGGGTTTGAATGCGTGGTTTCATGGTCGCGTTAAGTATAGAGCAACATCCCAACCACCGCAATTATTAACGTGCCAAATTTTGACTCATCCGATGGATTGATCGACTTTTTCAGGCTTGCGTGGTTTGAAAATCCACCACGGGATCTTCAAATGCT
>DPKV01000119.1 GCA_003542325.1 Anaerolineaceae bacterium | reverse complement strand
CACAGGGGACTTCATACCCTTTGATGGTCAAGAAGTCCGGATTGTTCTGGATCAACTCTGGCCAGTCCGTCTCCTTGTAGAGTCTCTCCAGTTTTTCATCGGGTAAACCATGCTCTAAAATGCTGTCCGGACGATCCGGGTTGAAGCGCCTCCGGTTTTTCCGCAACGACTCCTCCCAGGGAACATCAATATATAAAATCGCCAGGTGCTCAAGGATCTGATCCGATAAACGCTCAAAGGCGCGCCGGAAACCGCCGTGCTCCGCGCCACGGGAGAACTCAATAATCACGGTATCGCCGGAAAAATCCCGCATTAATTTTTGATATTCCAAACCAATCCGCTCGATCAGGAGATCCCACAGATAAACCTCAGTGAAATAGCCTTCTGAATCGGTATGCAGCCGGGGATATCCCATCCGTTCCAACAGCGCATCCTCCTCAAACCAGGCCCAAAGCATGGGGAAATCGTCGATTTCCGTAAAGGAGCCGATATGGAAACGCTCAATCCGTTCTTCCACCGGTGTGTGTTTCAGATAATTGATGACTTCACTTTTACCGGCAGCCGGACGGGCAATCAGTAATAAGGTTTTAAACGCTTGCATCGTCGCCATCCTTTTCTATATAATAAATGGTGTTGCACAGAATGATTGTATCAAAACTCGCTAACCAATGGAAAACCTTATGGACTGTAAACAAGACCGCAACCTGAAGAACTGCAATTGCTCCTATTCCCCATGCTCCCGAAAAGGGATTTGCTGCGACTGCATCCGATATCACCTGCAAATGCGCGAGCTGCCCGCCTGCGCCTTCCCCAACGACGCGGAAGCCACCTATGACCGCTCCTTTGAACACTTCGCGAAATTAGTTACTGCCGGTAAAGTATAGGTCTTTTAATTCATTTCCAGTATCCGTTCCTTACCTCTTTGGTTGGTACTTGACGCCTTCAATCCCCTCAAAAACCGAATCCTGTGTCCATAATACCGCATCCCATTCCCTGGCAGTCGACAGCATAATGCTGTCTGCCATCGGGAGCCGTAAATCCATTGATAAGCGGGCTGCGTGCAAAGCCGTGTCCCGGGTCAAATCAACCAGATTGCCGGATTGCATGAAGGCAATTGCCTCCAGCGCTGCTGTCTCATCTCGCTGTTGAAGAACGCGCTTAAATACTTCATATATACTGATTATTGGAACCACCAAATCGTCAATCGCTTCAATAGGCATGCTAAAAAAACCTGCGTTTGGTCCATCTGCGAAATACTCCAGCCATCCGGAGGAATCAACGACGTTCATTCTCTGTCAGGCTCCCTTTCTATGCTGGTGTCCAGCCCGCGCAGGAAGCCGCGACTGGCCTTGATCGGTCGAACGGGAATCATCTCAATCCTTCCCATATAGGAAATGACCTGGATTTTCTGACCAGGTTTAATTCCAATTCGTTCCCGTATCGCCTTGGGAATCACAATTTGATATTTTGGTGAAACAGTAACTTGTTCCATACGGTTATCCTATCGATCCATAATTCGTATTACGATTCATTATACCACGTTGTGGAGTGCAGTTGATTAACCAGTATCATCCTGAACCCCATCCGCGTCACTTCCCTTTTGGAGAGGAAGGGCTTACTCCTGGCGCACCAAATGTACTTCAAGTGTCATCCATTCACTATTCTCTATTCACCATTCACTTTAAAACCCAAATTATCCAACCAAATCTCCCCCTCCTCCGTCAGATTAAAAACCAGCCGGACCTGGGTGAGATGTTCGATATCCAGATCGGGATTCATCCGGATAAATTCATCCAGCGAAAACAAATAGGTTTGCAGGATCGGTTCGGAAGTCTTCTCATTTGAAAGAAACGTCAACCGGCGGATCTCCGCCTTCCATTGTGGTTGAAGCGGTGCCACGCTGCTCAGGGGCAAGGCTGCTGCTTCGCCCTCCGAATCGACCAGTTCAACCGTAAAATCCACCAACCCAGCCAGACTTTCCTGACCCGGCTCACCCTCCCCCTGGGCGACAGAGAAGACAACCTGGTCCGTTTGTTCCAATTCATACCCGCTGTCAGCCAGATCAAGGATGAAAGCGGTGTCATCTCCCGACCCGTCCCAACCCAATAGAACCGCGCCATTCTCGTCCATCTCACCCCATTTTGTGGGCAAGTGATCTTCTTTCCAGGTTGTAAGGTTCTGTGCGCATATCCGGATATCCAATCCGGTTCCCGTGGTGACGTCGACATCTTCTTCAAAGGTGGCCAGAACCGTCATTTCCGAATCAGCGTAGGCATTCAGGTATAAATTTTCCGGGAGCCAATCCCGCCCGGTTTGAATGTTTTGGAAAAGCGGCAAATAGTCTTCACTCCCCTTCAGCGTCGCTTCCAGGAAGGCACTGACCATCACTTGCGCCACCTGCATCTGGTCTTCCTCAGGAATAAGCGCATCCCGATCAAACAGCCAGATCGATGGTGAACCGACATCATTATCACCCCAGGTGGTATTGAACTGACCGTGGTTCGCCCCCCAGATATAGATGGCGGACTTGAAAAACAAGTCCCCACCAGTAAAATCGACCCGTTCATAGAGGTTCATACCATCAAAACTGACCACATCCATGTCGTGGGAGCCCTGGAGAACCAGATAATTGACATCGGTTAACCGGATCGGTTCCCCCGCCGGCTGATATTGCCCGTCCACCGGTGCAATCGCCACCAGGGACCGAATATTGAAGCCATAATCAAATTCGATATTTGCATCGTCCGGATAATTAGGCAGGTTGTTGAACAACGCCGCCACCGCAATTGCCTCTCCACCGCGGGAATGCCCAATTAATGCAATCTGATCCAGATCCACTTTGCCAAAGAATTGCGAGGTGGGGTCACCGGCAAGGTCCTGCCAAAAAGCCAAGTGTTCCAATAGGAGCCACCCTCGCAGGTCGTTTTCTCCCGATAATTTCCTGAACGAGAGTAAATCGCCGACCCCAGAGCCGTTCAGGAAGTTTTCATCCACCGAGACGCAAATATAGCCCCGGCTGGCCAAAAGGCCGCATAAATAAGCATATCCCGGGTCGGATTCGTCTTCCGCGACATGGTTCCCGTGCACCACCAGTACCAGGGGGAAAGGCCCTTCCCCTTCCGGAACCCACACCCGTCCATTAATGGGCAGTTCAGACGGATCAAAGCCCCAGATAGCAGTCCGCAAAGGGGTCCAGTTGGAGATAAAAGGCGATCCATCCACGGGTTCTGTGCGGATGGCGGCTCCTTCGGCGAATTCAGGCCGCCGTTTGTCCATCCCGCTGCCATAAGTCAGTGTTTTAACCGAGTATTCACCGGAAAGAGCCGGGTCAGGCAGTGTTTCTGCCAGGGAGGGCAGTGAAGTTGTGAGGGTAAAACCATCCGGAACGTCCGGTGACCCCCATGGATTGACCAGCCATAGAATCACCAGAGCTACCCCCAAAATCCCTAAAACTGATCCTGCAATTATGAATCCCTTCCGCAGGGATATCATTTGCGTCCACCGACCCCGGATGATGACCGAAACGCAGGCCCCCAATAATCCCCCCAGGAGGATCACAAGGCCGGCAATAAACAAGCCTGAAAGATCGAATCCCTGAAAACCAATGACTGCCAATAATACGCCGGTTCCCAACAGGATCAGGAAAACTACCGGTAGTTTGAAAATTAACCTCCCCAAACCCACAAAGATCGCGACCGTAAGGAATAAAACAAGGGGCATTAGAATCATAATCCCCAGGAAATATTGCCACCCGACGGGTAAAAAGACATCAGCAGCCATAAGGATCAGGAAAACATATCCAACGACGCCAATTCCCAACCCTGCGCCAAGCCAGGCTTTCCGTCCCGGATAAACCTGTGCAAGGAAGTTTATTACAGCATTCCAGGCGATATTCAGCCATTTACAAAGTTTTTTCCAGCATTTTGAGGATCGTTTTGAGTTCATGCTCACCTATCTGTCAAAAGAAGTCACCTTATGTCCGTTGAATTGGATGGATAATAAAAAATTCCGGGGCAGGGCCTGATTTCCCTTTGATAATTATAAATCAGGCTGCATCCCGGATTTTCGGGGAATATCAACTTCAAATGGTATTGAAAAATTTAGACTCCTTTATATGACTATCCGAAATTTACTTTAATTTTCTTCATTGGCTCAGGCTGCGGCTCACAGTGTGATCGGTAAATAGAGATCCATCACCGCCTGGCTCTCATCAATCCCATCCTTTGAGGGGTTAACCCATTTTTCAAGCCATTGATGACCTGCATGCTGATAAGCGCTGTCCTCCCGCCAGGCGACCAGTTTCTGCCAGGTGGGATAGATATTCGTCAACCCGGTGCACCGTGTGACAGCATATAAGCCGCCCGGGAAGGTCTTTATCTCGGCCTCGCCGGTCGCCTGAATGGTTTCAGGGATAACCACCCATTGTTCGTACC
>DPKV01000066.1:1091-7094 GCA_003542325.1 Anaerolineaceae bacterium | reverse complement strand
TCTTTGACTTCAACGGTGCCATTATAGATACCGTAGTTGGAGTCATATTTAAATAGATGGGCATTGATATCGGCGTCAAATAAGTCGTTGACAGCCACGACTTCCAATGAGTCCGGGTGTCGTTCATTCATCGCTTTCAATACCTGACGGCCAATCCGGCCGAAACCATTAATACCAACTCGAATCGTCATTTTCTACCTCCAGTAGAGCTAAAATTTTTTCTAAATAGATTTTACCATCACTTATATTAACGCATATTGTTCAGACATCCAAGATGTCATGCGTCACAATAAATTGCGTAGTTATTCTACTAACGGACCGGTCCGCTCGTAGAAAAGATCCATGATCGTTTTTGATAACCTGTTTGAATCATGCCGCCATGGATGATCCAGATCGATCAGGTTGGTGCAGTAAACAGAAGTATGCTCAATCAGATCAGGGTCCATCCGGACCCACTCCACACCTTTGCCAAGGTACCCCTCAAAGTGATTATTGCAAATCACCAGGTCAAACATATCTTCACCCACGTGGGCTTCAACCGCTTTGACATGATCCAGACAATTGAACTGATCGGTCTCGCCCAGTTCGGTAGCCACATTGCAGACGAAAAATTTGAGCGCCTGACTGGAACGGACAGCTTCAGCCAGGTCTCGGACCAGTAAATTGGGCAGCAGGCTTGAATACAGGCTGCCCGGACCGATAATGATCAAGTCTGCGCTGAGGATTGCGGAAATGGCAGGGGGAAAAGCCGGTGTATTTGCCGGGTCCAGCCAGACCCGTTTCACACTTCCCTCCGTCTCCCGGATTTGGGTCTCCCCTGAGACGTGCAGCATTTTCCCATCCCGGGTTTCCAGATCAGCCAGTAACCTGACATCGGTTAAGGTTGACGGCAAGACCTGGCCGTAGACTGCGAGGACACGTCCCGATTCCGCCACAGCTTCTTCAAAACTGCCGGTGATCTCCGTCAGCGCGGTGATAAAGAGATTGCCGAGGGAATGCCCTTCAAGGCCCGCTCCGGTGGCGAACCGGTATTGGAACACCTGTGAGAGCAGGTCTTCATTATTACTGAGGGCTGCCAGGCAGTTTCGGAAATCGCCGGGGGGTAAAATCCGGACATTCCGGCGGAGTTCGCCGGACGATCCCCCATCATCCGCCACCGTGACAATGGCCGTGATGTTATGCGTGTATGCTTTTAGGCCGCGCAACAATGACGCCAGCCCATGCCCCCCGCCCAATACCACGATCCGCGGACCGCGGTCCCGGCGACGGTAGGTGTCCAGCGCTTCAATGAGGGGCGTTCCCGGAGGGACAAAGGGGCGCAGCAGGGACCGGTTGGAACCCCAAATCCCAAGCATCATTAGCACCAATCCCACTACGGCAAAGATGATCACCCGGATCGGGCGATCCAGAGACCGTAAAGACAGGGCCGAGATGACCGGAAGCCACCAGGTGTCTGGCGCATTCCGGTACACATCCAGGGCCAGCATGGCAAAGCCCAGGCCTAAAAGTATGGAACCCATAAATACAAGGATCAGCCAGCGTTTATACCCCAGGCCTGGTCGAAACCATTGTAACTCTCTGCGAATGGTATCCCATAAACGGGAAATGGCGGATTGCTTTCTTTCTTGCATACCTGTTGAATCATAGCAGGATTCACAGGAGTCGTCAACGGAACCACCCTAGGACATTTTAACTTTGCCTTGACAACGGAACCACCCTGGTCGGCGAGGCAATCGCAAAGTACACCCTAGAGATTTCTGCATGCGATAGTCAATCAGTAACCCCATCCCCAGCCCTTCCCCTATACCCTTCGGGTATTCCGCTTCGCTCCAGGGGAAGGGTGCCCGAAGGGCGGGAAAGGGTGATTTTTAGATAATAAAGAGTTCAATAAACTGAAACAAATGAATTTACGATTGCCCTGCCCTGGTCGGAAATTAATAGGTTGCAGGCGCGTTACTTTTTGCGCGCCTGCAACCTTAGCCAATCGTCGTCATACTATCCGGCTTGCCTTCTCCCGGATCTTCGGATCAGGAAGCCGATGACAATAACCAATCCCAACCCCAGCAAAATGATTGCCCCGAAAAGGACATATGGGGATATAGATGAAAAGATATCAAAACCACTCGTAGACAGCCTTATGGGACTTTCAAGGATTGCTTCGGAAGTATTGACCCCATCGGTCACCCGAACCTTTATCAGGACTTCAGTGCCGTTCCCAAATGATTCTGTCGCCATTTCATAGCTGGTCTGGTTGTAGAAGATCAGGATGGGCTGCCAGCTTTCTCCCTGGTCTGTACTGATCGACAATGAATAGGTCAGAACATCGTTGTCCGCGTCAGAAGCATCCCACTTCACTGTCAACAACTCGCCAATTTTCGCATTTGACCCAGATTTCGGGGAAACAATCTTAATTTCAGGTGTATGGACACTTACATTTCGGGTAATGAGCACTTCGTCATCCGGATTGCGCAGTTCTATCATTTTTGTCCCGTCAACCCATTCAATCCTGTAGGAGAGGTGAACGCTATCAATCGCACCGCCATTCGGGTCACTCTGATAAAAATCCGGTTCAAAATAATGGGTTGCGAGTACATTGCCAGCCACATCCAGCAAGACCACCGAGTAACCGGTCCCTTCACCTGCAGCAAGGTCGACCCTCGGCGCGTTGATTAACAGGAAGGGATTTAGTGCGACCGTGTTATCGCTGCCCAACACACCACTGACGAGCAGGGCCAGAGGGTCTTCGCTGTCAAGGAACCGGGGATTGGTAAGCAGGTGGAGATAGCCATCATTGAATACGCGATCCTCGTAACAATGCTGGTAAGTATTCTCAAGTCTCATCCAATGGCGGATCTCCTCTGAAATCGATGGCCAATACGTATCCATGATATAGACGGCATCACCTGAGACAGGTAAATAACGATTTACCCAGAACCCTTCGGAGGCTGGATGGAAAATGCGGCCGTCAGGTCCGCAATAAACCGTCCCATCGCTGCAATCGGCAACCGCGATGCTTCTGCAGCATCCGGCATCACAAACACCAAGGCCTGGGCAGACGGGATAATACTCATAATTATCTTCATAAATCGAACAGTTACAGGAAGCAGCACAGTTCTTCTCAACGCCGGGTGAACAGATAAGTGTGCCATCCGGGTCCATAGTGCAGTTGATATCCACGTATCCATCCCTTTTATTCCTGGAATCCTCATAGCAGTAATAGTCGCGCGTGCCATCAGCGTGTTCGCAGTAAGCCTCATCCCATCCAACCAGGCAGTCCAGGCTGTAAATGTCTCCCATCCCGGTAACGACATGGTTGAACTCATGGGCCATTACATCGCTGAAAGTGCCGCTGCAATCCCCTGAAAAGAAAGCCGTCGCTGAGCCGCCAGCTCCCCCGCCACAGCCACAACCTACGCCAATCGCAAAATCATAACCTTCCGAAAGCGCCAGGTCCGAGATCTCACCCAGGAATTCACCCCTGCTCTGGAAACCGGAATAGTCTTCTGACCGGGCTTCCCAGGTGTCGGAATAGACACAGGTCCGGGTTGAATCAGATAGACATGGTACAGTTGTGACTGAAGCAAAAGAATACGTCAGCTCGGAATCGGCGATTGGGTACATGGCAAGCAAATATTCAAGCATATGTTTTACCCCGTTCTGGACATTCTCCTGGTCAGGGGAACAGCCGCTGCTTACATCCAGATACGGCACGATATAGAAATGCCAGGGGCGGGTGCTGATCGCATGGGCAACCCCGGAAAGACTGTTGTTACTGAAGTGACTCTCTCCCAGCGTGTTTTCAGGATCTGCCACTACGGTGAAATTGACTGTGCCGTTATGGTTGGGACGCGGCATGACCCGGACATCAGGGCCGCAAATGTTGCCGACGCATTGACCTGTGATTATCCCCGTCGGATTCGAGGAAGAAAAACCCGCATCTTCTTCACCCGGTTCAATGTAAGGCAGGATGATCTCGTTTATTCCCGGTGCAATGCTGATCGGCCCCCAAATTTCCGGGTATTCCCATCCTGCAGGAACACCTGGCACGACTCTGCCTGTTGAAGACGGAAAATTATCCCAATCTTCATCGGGAAGGGTCAACGCAAATTCAATCTCTTTGTTTGATGAGTAAGTCGAACTAACAGTGACCTTGAACGCTGTGACCTTATCCTTTACGAGGGTCGTATACCCATGCAAGATGGCGTCATAAACAACCTGGACGGGTTTTACCTCAAGCACCCGAATATCCTGCATGGCTGGGATTCGGATAATGAAGGTGTCGTTACGGATCAGATTTGCGATAATCATTGTAACGGGGATCTCATAGTCACCCTCCTGGGGAACCATTTCCAGGTCATCAAAATAGAACCGGCACATGCTGGTAAACGAAGGCGACCCATCCATCCGATCGCAGGAATACCCCATCCCCTCTGGCAAATCCTCGAAATGAAATTCACCGGGCAGCGGATCTCCACTGAGCAGCGTAACATCAATTTGCTGAGAGACCTCAATCACACCGGAGTCCGGGTCTTTCTCCGCATTAGGGTCTAATATCAGAACCGGCTCCACGGCTTTGATACTGTAATCAAAAGGAACCCGGGTGGGCGTCGGCGTCGCGGCTATAGAGATCTTGATGGAACACTGAATGGGACCGTCAGTACTCTGGTGCGCATCGTAGACGGTTATTGAAATTTGATAAGTTCCGTCTTCCGTAGGGGTGCCTGAGATGACCCCGGTCGTTGTATTGATCGCCAACCCCGGGGGCAGCGTACCTTCCGGGATATACCAGTGCAAGGGATCAACACCACCTGTTGCTGTGAGTTGAGTGGAATAAGGTTTACCAACTTGCCCTTCCGCGAGAGGACATCCAATAGTAATTTCAATTTGCGAGGTGGAAACCGCCTCAGCAATTCCCATTGGAAGCAACAACAAAACAAAAAACATACTCAATAAAATCGTGGGTATTATGTGTTTCCTCATCTCAATTCCTTTCAAAACAAAAAAGAGAATCAAAAATCACGAATAAATTGTTTCGTTGATGGGAGTGATATCTCCATAATAGCATCTCGGTGAGCAAAATTCAATATTACTCGATATAGAACATAGTTTTCGCGAAGCCATCCATTTCTGAAGGGCGTTCAAACAAGATTACCTGGCCGTCATTCATCATCTGATTTATGACCTGTTTTTCCCGGATTTCTTTCCCCATTCAGCAAATCTCTATCAGTTATTAAGGGGTTCCACATTCCCTGACCCTGTCCAAAGGTCCTGGTCCAATGATATAATCTCCGCACCGAACCAAATCAGACTAGCACAGGAGGTACCCAACTTGGAACCATTAAAGCTTCCAGGGCCAAAAGCGAAAGCGCTTATTGAACGCGACCGTCAATATATCTCGAGATCCTATCCCCGGGGTTACCCGTTCGTGATGGATCATGGACTGGGAACAGAAGTTTGGGATGTCGACGGAAACCGTTTCCTGGATTTTGCAGGCGGGATTGCTGTTGTGGCAACCGGCCACAGTCACCNNGACCCTCAGGTGGTAAAAGCCATCCAGGTCCAGGCAGAAAAATTTATTCACATCTCATCTGATTTCTATCATGAATCCTGGGTCCGCCTGGGTGAAAAACTGAACGAGATTGCCCCCTTCTCCGGCCCCTCAGCATCGTTCATGACGAATTCAGGCACCGAGAGTGTGGAAGCAGCCATCAAGTTGGCGCGCTACCACACCAAACGCCCCAATTTCATCGGTTTCCTGGGGGCTTTCCATGGCCGGACGATCGGCTCCGTGACCTTTACCGCCAGCAAGGCGCATTACAAGGGCCATTTCTCCCCCCTGATGAACGGCGTTGTGCATGCCCCCTTCCCGGATCCCTACCGGCCACTCCTGGTCAGGCGAAAAGGCGAAGGATACGGCGAGACGATTGTCCGCTATATTGAGGAAGAGATCATCGGCCGGATCCTCCCCGGAGAAGAAATCGCCGGGATCCTGATCGAACCGAT
>DPKV01000066.1:0-1085 GCA_003542325.1 Anaerolineaceae bacterium | reverse complement strand
TTGATTGCCGATGAAGTTCAGGCCGGCATGGGCCGCACCGGGAAATGGTGGTCCATCGAGAATTTTGGCGTCGAACCGGATATCATCACCAGCGCCAAAGGCATCGCCTCCGGGATGCCCCTGGGTGCCATGATCACTCGTAAAGAGGTCATGGATTGGCCCAAGGGCTCACATGGCAACACCTTTGGCGGAAATCCGATTGCCTGCGCGGCTTCTTTGGCAACCATTGACCTGATCGAGAAGCAATACCTGCAAAATGCAGCCGATGTCGGCGCTTATACATTGGATGCGCTGGAAGAGATCAAGGTCCGGCATCCCAGCATCGGGGATGTCCGCGGGATAGGCTTTATGATCGGCGTTGAGTATGTCAAAGACCGGGAGACCAAGGAGCCTGCCGTTAAATTACGTGACGAAGTGGTCGACCTCGCCTTCGAGCGCGGGCTGTTGACCCTGGGTTGCGGCCATAGCACCATCCGCTTCTCGCCGCCCCTTTCCACCACCCGAAGCGAGGTGGATGAAGCCCTCAAAATCTATGAAGAAGCCATCACCCTGGCTGAGAAGAAACATCTAAAGTGAGTAGTGAATGGAAAATGGTGAATGGGCAGGAAAACCGTGAGGCCATAAAAATAAATACCACATATTCTCGGCTGGTATTTTCCACCTCACCAGCTAATACTTAATATAGATACAAGGGTGCGTTCAAAACTGGAACGCACCTTTCTGTGAAACGGTATTAATCTAGTCGCAATTTTGCAATGGCCCCAGGTATCAGGTAATCAGATTCCAGTCGTTGTAATTGAGAATTAAGGAATCCTATATATGAAACCGTTAATCAACCTCACCATTTCTCATTCCACTCATTTACCATTCACCATTCACCATTCACCATTTACCATTCACAACTTCCAAATAAATGTCCTGGCAAACCCAATTAAAAGGCGTTTCTTTATCATGGCTGATGGATGAGGGGGATTCGGGCATCCGTTATCTGGCCATGCGAGACCTTTTTGACCTCCCGCCGGACGATAAAGGCCTGGCAGCCGCGCGGGTGAACGCCCACCAAATGGGTCACCTATTGCGCCGCC
>DPKV01000009.1 GCA_003542325.1 Anaerolineaceae bacterium | reverse complement strand
GTCTCCGGTCGGGTTGTCGCCACAGGGATGAATTCATCACTGCCCGCGATCATATACTTGAAATAATAAAGCTTCCCGGGTTCTTCGGAGTATTCCACCTCAAGGTCAGATACAGCCGTCATCAGCCCCGGTGACCAGTTGATCATGCGCGGCCCGCGGTAGATCCAGCCCTTCTCATACAGGCGGACAAAGGCTTCCCGGACAGCCCTGGAAAGGCCTTCATCCAGGGTAAAGTGTTCCCGGGTCCAATCGCAGGATGCGCCTAATCGTCGGATTTGCTGGGTAATGATCCCGCCGTATTTCTCCTTCCAGGCCCAGACCGTCTCTTCAAACTTTTCCCGGCCCAGGGCCTCGCGGCTGGTTCCCTGCTCGCGGAGCATATTCTCCACCTGCAACTGGGTGGCAATCCCGGCATGGTCAACTCCCGGCACCCATAGCGCCGATTCACCCTTCATCCGGTGATAGCGGATCATCAGGTCTTCCAGCGAAACAAACATGGCATGTCCCAGGTGCAGGCTGCCGGTCACGTTCGCTGGCGGAATGGAAATCACAAAAGGCGCAATTGCCGGATCGAAATCAGCTTTATTGGGGTCGTTGCTTGGTTCAAAATAGCCGCGTTCCCACCACCATTGATACAGCCGGTTTTCGGTTTCATTGAAATCATACGTTTTGGGCAGTTCTTTCGCCATCGGGTCTACCTCCAAAATTGATCTTAAAATAAATAAACCTTCCATCCCAGAGGACGAAAGGTAATCTTCCGCGGTACCACCTCAATTCACTGTTCACACAGTGCGCTCATCCCGGACCATCATCCGGCTGCACGATAACGGGTGCTCCCGTGCCGGTCTAATCACCACTGGGGTTTTCTTCGGCAGTACACTGCGGGGACTTCACCACTTTCCTTTTCCTGCGGGCATTCTCAACGCATGATGCCTTTTTCTGTCAGGGGAAAAGCGCTTACTCATCCACAGGATATTACTTTCCTATTATAATCAAATCAGTGGTTTTTTTCAATACAGATTGCATTTTCTTTCTCCCGAAAGCATCAAGAGGTTCCTATGGAAGAGCATTCCTCCCAGCAAAACGCCCAGATTGTCTACTTCTCCCACGGCGGAGGGCCGTTACCTATCCTTGGCGACGCAAGTCATCAATCCATGATTGATTTCATGAACGAGCTGCCCTCTCATTTGACCAGACCTGACCGGGTCCTTGTCATCAGCGCACATTGGGAAGAACAAATCCCTACCCTGCTTGGGGCTGCCAATCCTCCCCTGTTTTATGATTACTATGGCTTTCCGGAACAGGCTTATCAAATCACCTACTCTGCACCCGGAGACCCGGTGCTAGCCGAACGGGTTGCCACAATGCTGGGGGTAAATGATGTTCCCTCTCGAATTGACCTTGATCGCGGTTTCGACCACGGTGTTTTCATCCCCCTAAAATTGATGTACCCGGATGCTGATATTCCCATCACCCAACTATCGCTCATCCGTGGACTAAATGCCCGGCAGCACCTTGCCCTCGGGAAAGCTCTGCAAAACCTGAAAGACGAGAATATCCTGATCATTGGATCGGGTTTTTCATTCCATAATATCAATGAATTCTTTCGATCCATCCCCGGAGCAGACGATCTCAGGAACGAAGACTTTCAGGATTGGCTGATTGAAACCTGTACCGGCCAGATCGGTGCAACGGAACGGGAAGACCGTCTGGCGCGCTGGGAAGAAGCGCCGTTTGCCCGTTATTGTCACCCGAGGGAGGAGCACTTACTACCACTGCATGTTTGTGCCGCAATGGCTGGTAAACCTGCTGAATTGGTTTTTAACGAAAAAATCTTAGGGAAGCGGAGCATTGGTTTGCTTTGGCGGTAAATCAGTAAATCGCATCAATTTGTGAAAACAAAAAGGCAATAATTAATTTTGCCCTACTAATTCTTATGCTCTTGTAAACCTGTATTCGATTACCTCCCCATCGAGACGACCTGATCCTCCCAGCGGTGCCAGCCGGAGAACTTCTCCTCGATGATCTTCCTCCCGTCGCCGGGAGCTTCCAGACCTACCAGCTCCAAATCAGCATCCACCATAATCCGTACAAGTTCATGGAATTTGATCTTCGGTTCCCAATCCAGGATTCGCTTGGCTTTGCTGGTATCCGCTTCGAGATAATCCACTTCCGTGGGCCGGTAATATCGGGGGTCAATTTTGACATATTCATGCCAATCAAGATCGACATATCCAAAAGCTTCGTCCAGAAATTCTTCAATCCGGTGGGCTTCACCGGTGCCAACCGTATAATCTTCCGGTTCATCCTGTTGGAGCATCAAATGCATCATCTCGACGTATTCAGGCGCATATCCCCAGTCCCTGCGGGACTTGAGATTGCCTAAATAGAGATGTTTTTGTTTACCAGCCATGATATTCGCCAGGGCCATCGTGATCTTCCGCGTCACAAAAGTCTCACCCCGGCGCGGAGATTCGTGGTTAAAAAGAATTCCATTGACCGCGAACATATTATAGCCCTCGCGGTAGTTGCGAACCATCCAATAGGCGTACAGTTTGGCAGCCGCATAAGGGCTGCGCGGCTGGAAAGGCGTTTCCTCGTTTTGCGGCGGGGTCGAACTCCCATAAAGCTCACTTGACGAAGCCTGATAGAAACGCGTTTTTGGCGCGCCGCGGCGGATCGCTTCCAAAATACGGGTCGTGCCCAGCCCGGTCACGTCGCCGGTATATTCCGGCATATCAAAACTGACCCGGACATGGCTCTGGGCTGCCAGATGGTAGACTTCATCCGGCTTGACATTGTAGATCACGTCCAGCAGACTGTCAGGCGCAGCCACATCGCCGTAATGCAGGAAGAGCTTGACCTTCCCGCCGTTTCCGTGAGGGTCTTTATACAAATGATCAATGCGGCTCGTATTAAATGTACTTGCCCGGCGGATCATTCCATGGACTTCATACCCTTTTTGCAGAAGCATTTCAGCCAGGTACGATCCGTCCTGTCCTGTGATGCCGGTAATTAACGCTGTTTTCATTTGGAATCCTCCAAAGTATTCTCCGAATTCGCTGTGAAAGTATATCCCCTGAAAGGGACACTGTCAAACCATGAGCAATCAATGACTATCCCATCAAGACCGCGTTGACAAGCCATCCTTTTAATGGCAAGATAATGCAGTTGTAAGTATAATGGATAAACACTATGCAGAGACACAGATTCCCCCTGATACGTTGGATCGCCATCCTTTTCGTTGTTATCGCCATCACCCTGATCACCATCCAACTGGTCAGCTACAGCAGGATTCGCAGCAATTTCCCATTGGGTCTCAAAGTGGGCGAAATCCCGGTCGGCGGTCTAAACTACGAGGAGGCGGCGGAACGGATCTACACCGTCTATCGATCCCCAATCGAACTTACCTACGCCGGTTCTCGAATTCAGATCCGTCCAGCCGTTCTGGGTTTTGACCCCCAGGTCGAAAACATGCTGGCGGTCGCTGATAAACAACGGGTTACCGAACCGTTTTGGTCAGGATTCTGGAATTTCCTGTGGAACCGGAATATTGAAGAGGTAAACATTCCTCTGAACGCCAATTACAACGAGGCCCAGATTCGGGAATATTTGGAAAAAGAGATCGCCGCCCGGTACGATACACCGGCCACCTCTCCCAAACCCATTCCAGGTTCCACCGAGTTTGCACCAGGTGAGTCCGGGACTGAGTTGGACCTGGATCGTGCCACCTTGCAGGTCATTAATGCGCTCACCTCACCCACACAGAGGATCGTTACGCTTTCATTAAAACAATCCAGAGCGCCAAGACCCATTCTGGCCGATCTGGAAATATTACTCAAACAAATCATCGATGTCTCGGGCTTTGATGGCATCGTGGAACTGTATATGCAGGACCTGGAATCATCCCGGAAAATTCACTTTGCTTATGAATCAACCACAGGTGACCTGGTTCCCAACATCGCCTTCTCTGCCTGGTCTACAATTAAAATACCGGTAATGGTGACAGCTTTTCGCTATCTGGGGGATTCTCCGGCTCAACAATACCTCGACCAGATGGAAGGGATGATCGAACAATCAGAGAACACCAGCACTGACAAACTGGCAATGTCCGTCATTGACAGCAACCTTTCCCCCCTCATTGTTACTGAAACTATGCAAACACTCGGTTTGGAGAACACCTTCTGGGCGGGCCATTTCTATAACAATGCGCCACTTTTGCAGCGATACGAAACACCGGCGAACACCCGGGAAGATGTCTATACCGATCCAGACGATTATGATCAAACGACACCCGCAGATTTGGGCATGTTGATGGAAGATATCTACCAATGTGCAAAATTTGGCGGTGGTGCATTGATCGCTGCTTTCCCGGACGAGATCACCCAGGATGAATGCGACCTGATGATAACCTATATGGCCCGGAATCAAATCGCTGTCCTGATCCAGGCAGGCGTCCCATCCGGGACCACCGTCGCGCATAAGCATGGTTGGGCAGTCGAAAGCCAGGATGGGCTGATGCACACCGTGGGTGATGTCGCCCTGGTTTATACGCCTGGGGGAAATTACGTTCTATCCATTTTCGTCCATCATCCTGTCCAGACAGTATTTGACCCAGTGAACACCCTCTTTTCAGAATTAAGCGCAGCCATCTACAATTATTTCAACAATCAGACTGTGGAATAAAAAGACACCAGCCCAATAAATGCCGGTGTCCAAATATTCATATAAGAAAGATTACCCGATAAAGACTTCCACGTCCTCTCCATCATCATCTTCCACATGAACGTACAGAGGTGCATCAGGTGTAATATTATCCAATACAACTGAGATGTCCCCAGCTTTTTGGCCCTTGATATCCGGAATTTTATCTCCGAATGTGGCCATTCCCCACTTGGCAATCCGCAGTGGCAGCGGAAAACTAATATTGATCTGTTGAGGTGTTTCGCCTTCCTTCTGCTTGATCCGCACATGCAGCCACAAACTCTTCGCGGTCGGGAAGCTAACAGCGACGAGCACAATTCCGATCAGGAACGGGAACCAGGACAGCCAGAATCCCCAACCAAAACCATTAGCCAGATAACCCGAGTACATCCAGATTGCCCCGGACAAGGTAATGATAAGTCCCAATGCAAACGGCAAGATCCACCACCGTTTTAGCTTCTTCATCCGGTCCAATTCCTCATCAGGAATGGATTGTGAATGGGATTCAGCTTCTTTCTGAAAGGAATAATCCGATTCACTTTGAGGGGCGGTTTCAACTGTTACTTTGTCGTGTTGATTGCCATGCAGGGCATTAATGAGTTGCAAACCCTCATCTGCGGAAATCCGGCCCTGCTCAACCATATCAAATACTTTGCGTTGTGCCTGATCAGACATTTTTCACTCCTCCAAAGCTTTAAATAATGATTCCGCTTCGTCGACAGTGATCTTTTTATCCTGGAGCATTTTTAAGATCATGAGACGCTCTTCGTCCGATGCGCCTTTTTTCCCTGCCGGCCGTGTCACCGGTGGCACAGGGGGAACGGGCGGGGCCGATGGATTATCCGATGTAAATGAATATTTTTTCCCATTCACATCAAGGTCAAGGTTAAACCCCCGCAGCTTTTCAACCCTGTCCTGCATCTGTTCCAGGCGTTTTTCGGCAATTCTCATTTTGGCATCTGCACGACGTGTCGCTGATACAACCCGTTCTCTGATCAATTCACTGAAGGCTGATTCCTCAAATGCGAAATGATCAGAAATATCGCCAATGATCTCTTCGTGCGGGTCAACACCTTCCAGGATTTCAATATCTCCACCTGCGGAAGCGAATAATTTCCGTTTACTGCTTCCCAGTTGATATTCCAAAACACTATCGTTGACTTGCATGTCAACATCCCCAGCCTTAAGCGTGATCTTCTGTCCACCAGAATGCAACTCCAAACTTGCACCTGGAAAATCTTCCGGCACCCGGATCGATATGTTACCTCCAGCTCTGAGGTTCATATTGTCAGTAAAATTAATAGCCATCAAACGGATATTTCCATCCGCGCGGAGATCACCTTGCATATTAACTGACCGGGCGGTTATCGAACCGTTTGCTCTCTCTAATTGCATGCTTCCCGGAATATTTTCGGCTTTAAAATTTCCGGCGGTTTTTGACAGGTAAAAATTGCCAGCAACCCCCCTGACAATCGCACTGCCGCCTATTTTCTCACAATGAAAACTTTCAACGCCATCGACAACTAAATTGCCGTTGATCTTTTCCAGATAAACCCTTCCACCCGCGTTCTTGGCAGAAAAATTACCGCCAACTCTTTCAATTTGTGCCGCACCGACATCCACCAGCACAAGATTGCCAAGGACCTTTTCAATTTCAATTTTATTCTTTACATTGCTGATGCTTACCGACCCCATCCCCTTTTCCATATCAATGGACGCATTCAGCGGGATGGTGAGCTCACAGGAAGAATTCGCCGTGATGTAAACATGCCCGCCATCCTCCATTAAAGTTGCCAACTGCGGGGCATCAATTTCACACTGGACTTCATCCTGCTCGACGCCACGAATCACAACACCACCATAGGCTTTGATATGGATTATGGGATCTTTTTTGGAAATATTTAAGATATGGGTCATTTGATAACCTCGCACGCAGTAATTAGAGGTGATTTCATTTTTCTAAAGTAATACTATCACGTAATTAAATTATGTCAAGTTACATTTAGAATATCTTTACTTATTTTATTGTTTTCTTTCATTTACTGAAACAGGTCACTAATAATGGTCTTCTTGATAATTCAAATTTCTTTTAATCAAAATCATCTATTAACTAACCGTTAAGAATTAATTAAACTTGCTATGCTACTATTGCAAAAATATTGAGTGATGATTACGCGTCTAAATAATAGGTTATAATAAATATTTAAAGAAATAATCTTTCTCATTGGGGTATGAGACCACAGCGCTTAATTATTGGTTTATCAGCAATTAAATAGTGAAAATAATCTACTTGTCATTATGTTAGGAGAATTCCTAAATTTACTCTTTACCTACATCAAAGAGGAGGTCAAACGCAAAAGAAAATCCAAAATCCTAAGTTTCCAACCAGAATAATGTATTACTTACAATCTCAAAGGAGAAGTAAAAAAATGAAATCGAGAAAATTCCTACTATTAATCGCCCTGTTGGTGATCTCCAGTTTGGTCCTCGCCGCCTGCCAACCGGCAGCCACCACTGACGCCCCAGAGGTCGAAGCGACAGAAGAAACTGAAGAAATGGGAGCGACTGAGGAAGCTGTTGAAGCTGAACCAGTTTGGACTCAGGGACTTCGCCAGGCCATTGCAGCCGCCATCGACAGAGAAGTCATTGTTGACCGTGTCTTCGAAGGCCGCAACGTACCTGCCTACTCCATGGTTCCGGAAGATTATCCATATACCACCACCCAGCCGTTCTTCGACAAATATGGCACCCGTGACCTGGATATGGCCATTTCATTGCTCGAGGCTGAGGGCTACTCCGAGGAGAATCCTTTCAGCCTCATCCTCTGGTATCCCCCGGAGCACTACGGTACAACCACGGCCGACGTCATGCAAGTCATCAAAGAACAGCTTGAAGAGACCGGCATGATCGAAGTCGAACTCCAGAGTATGAACTGGGCTGAATACGTCGACGGTTTTGTCAACGGCGACCTGCCCTTCTTTATCCTGGGTTGGTTCCCGGATTTCGCAGATCCCGACACCTGGC
>DPKV01000158.1:2131-6793 GCA_003542325.1 Anaerolineaceae bacterium | reverse complement strand
ATGGCCCTCGCCGCCTGGCACCAAAGATACCTGCAGCAAGCCGGCTGGACTCAAGAGGTGCGTCGACACCTGTTTGCCATAGCGGGTTTGCAGCCAAATGCAAAGATACTGGAAGTTGGCTGCGGGACCGGCGCGGTGATTAGCCAAATTGCAGTTGAAACCCAATATAACCAGACTGGGATCGATATAGACTACGCCAGTCTGGTTTTCGCGCAAGGAACCTGCCCCAAAGCTAACCTGGCTCAGGCAGATGGGCACCTGCTGCCTTTTGCGGATTCCAATTATGACGCCGTCTACTGCCACTATTTACTGCTGTGGGTTGATGATCCATTGCAAGTGCTGCGTGAAATGCGGCGGGTGACCAAGCCCGGCGGTGCGGTGATCGCCCTGGCGGAACCAGACCACGCTTCTCGGCTCGACGCACCAACACCGCTGGATGAATTGGGCCGGCTGCAAACGGTCGCCCTGACAACCCAGGGTGCGAATATCTGGATGGGGAGATTGCTTGGTAAAACCTTCCAGGAAGCAGGTCTGGAATTGGTCCTCAGCGGGATGTTGGGCGCGGAGTGGTCACCATCGAATCAGATACCTGACGACCTGGAGTGGGAGACCATCCGATCAGACCTGGCTGATGTTATGAGCGACGTGGAATTGTCCCGGTACCAGGCTGCGGATCAGGCCGCTTGGGAAGCTGGTACCCGTGTGCTGTTCGTCCCCACGTTTTATGCGCTGGGGCTTGTCCCCGAACGATTATCCTCCTCTTAAAAAGCCACCCCAACCCCAGTCCCCGAAGGGGAGGAGGGGAAGGTGGCGCATAGCGCCGGATGAGGTGGTTTTTTAATAACCCTTATTTCACCTCATCAGTCTGTTTCACAGACAGCTTCCCCTCGAGGGGAAGCCTTAAAGATTTGTCGTAGATGTCAATTGGCAAGGGGAGGGCAACAATGCACCTTCGTCGTTCTACTCCTTGAGGGGAAGGCATTCATCTACTTTCGTTATATGAAGCCAGCTATCAAAGCTATATAATTTCATATATTACCGATAACCTCTCCCTGATTTTGCTTGCCAAATCCACTAAAGGCGGCTATAATAAGCACTCTGAAATCGGGGCGTGGCGCAGTCCGGCTAGCGCGCTTGCATGGGGTGTAAGAGGCCCTGGGTTCAAATCCCAGCGCCCCGACTTGAGAAAAACCGCAGGCCTCTTGTTTACCTGAAATCAAGTAGATAAGAGGCCTGTGGTTCATGTTTAAGGCTATCCGATTTTCATGCGCCACTAATCGGAGGTCGCTAGCATGAAACACGAAAAAGACATTGGTCTTTGGAGAAATTCGCTTTAAGCTAGATAATCTAGATTAACAAAAAAGGCACGGTTTATTGATTAATCGCAACCGTGTCCTTTTTATCTTTGGTTGATTGAGTAATAAACTTGCATTACTTTCCTATATGGACAACGATATTTCCACCATCAATCTCCTGGTCAACACCATTGTCATAAACAACATGTTCAATTTCATCATCAGATTCCCACCAGATTCGGATTCTGAAAGTATCAAACCCATTAGTCCCTGTTTCATCTCCAGCCCAAAGCATAAATTTATACGGGTTCCCATTAGGGTCCAATGCCTCATTGAGCAATCCTGACCCTTTAAACTGAGCCGTTGCATTTTGTTTACTCACCACCAACCAATTATAAGCGGTTGATTGGAAACTCAAGTTGCCAACCAGAAAGTGAAATTCAGTATTGCCCTCTGGCACGTTCGCACCCTTTTTATACTTCGAGAAAAAGCCAAACACAGCTTTCCCATTGAGAGTTTCATCGGGTTGGTAAGCACCGGCAGGTGAAATTATCCAACCGCCGCCTGTGATGAAACCATTCGTGGGGTCATAAACCACGGCGATTGTACACGCTGGTTCGGAATCGGAATTCCCATCATTCACGGTCAAACATACATCATAGATACTAGACGAAGCATAAGCATGTTCAGATAAGGTGTTATTTCCAGTGACACCATCACCAAAGTCCCATGTATAGGTTAAAGGACTACCATCAGGGTCAAAGGAAAGGCTGCCATCAAACAGGATAGATGTATTGACTGCTTCTAAATAGGGCCCGCCCGGGTTAGCTACGGGTGGGGAATCGTTTGTCACCATTACATTTTCAACAAAGGCCCAAATACCAAGGGAATCCGGATATAAGTTTCTGTTAGAGAATTTAAGGCGTATGTATTGTCCTCTGAATAGTGAAAGGTCATATTCAACACTTTTCCATCCCAATTCCGTGCCAACGCTTGGCACTCCACCCTCGTACCCATCCAAAACAATAACACCCAAATTATTCAGACCAATGCCATCTTGAATCTCTGCAAGAAAATTCGATTTCCCACGGGCATCATTGGTAAAAATATTGTAGTTAAATTTGAGAGTTGGTGTTGTCCAATCTTCTGGAACATAAAAGACTTGTGAAGCCCATGCTTCACCAATTCCTTGTGGAATTGCTGGCGCATTTTCCAAACCGAGTTGGAGTGAATAATTTCCTTCATAGGTATTGGTAGAAGATCGGCTGACACCCAAGGCACCGCCGTATACCCAGTTATCCAAACCTGGTACGCCACCTGATAGAGGCATCGGTAGGGTATCAAGAGATACAGTCTTCATCAAAACGTTACTTTTGGGAACCCTCGAAACGATATCGGAAGATTCAAAATTACCGTTGAGGACCAATCCTGTCGTGGGGTCGGGGTCAGGCAAGTTTGGTCCAATTGCCTGAATGCGTTGATTCTCTGCATCTGCAATATACAGAACACCATCATTTGATATATCTAACTCACATCCTAAGCCAAACTCTCCCAACCCATAACCAAGTTGGCCATAAGTTCCTAATAGTGAGCCATCATTTGAAAACTTATTGATGAAGCCACGCCATAAATCCATAACATAGACACTGTCATAGATATCAATGGCAATCCCGCCAAGGCCTAAATATGGGCCCGGACCTTCACCCCAACGTCGGATGAATATGCCGTCATTGGAGTACACATTAACATAATTCGCCCAGGTCGCATAGATATTGCCCAAGCTGTCCGCTGCCAGGTTTCCTCCACCTTCCCACTGGGTTTGATAATTCATAGCACTGTCAAATTTATAAATTACCGCTAAGCCTTGGTAGTTTTGGATATTAACAAACAGATTGTCGTCTTTATCAATCACAATATCTCGTGCAAAACAAATGGATTCATTATACTCATCAAAACATCCCGAAGGATAATAATTTAAGAGGTCTGTCGAAGTAATCCAATTACCCAAATAATCAAACTTTTGGAGACGGTTATTATTACTATCTGCGACAAATATATTGCCAGCACTATCGGCATCAATTCCCCAAGGCTCATTAAATTGCCCATTCTCAATTCCCCATTCCCCCCACTGAGTTAAGAATGCCCCATCCAAATTGAAGACTTGAATGCGATAGTTGAACGTGTCGGATACATAAACTCGATTATTAACGACAGCGATATCTCGTGGATTTGAAAAATAACCATCTACAATATCAGGTGTTCCAATTGCGGTGACAATCTCACCAGAACTATTGAAAATGGAAACCCGATTATTGTCCATTTCAGTAATAATTATTTCTCCTGTGGCGTCAACCACATATATCCCCGAGGCTCCGCTCAATTGACCCAATGCAGTCCCACTTCCACCAAAGGTCCTAATCAAGGGATAATTCGAATCGTTTGTGTCATACACAAATACCATATCGTTGGCAGTAACGTATAAATATCCATAAGCATCGATGGCAACCCCTTCAGGCAACAGAGATTGATATTCGTTGGAAATATCAATTGTGGTTAGATAATTTGCCTCACTATCGAAAATCTGGACACGATAGTTTCCACCATCGGCAACATAAATATTTCCATTACCAGCAACCGCTACATCAAACGCACTGCGAAATTCATAATCTCCTGAACCTGGTGTTTCAGAAGCTGAACCCCATTCCATTAAATATTCCCCTTCAGAACTGAATTTTATGATTTTGTTCATATCTGCAACTAACAAATCCCCATTGGCGTCAATCGCCAATCCAAGAGGAGCAAAAATTTGTCCTTCTTCGCGGCCAAATTCACCAAACGTTAACAAGTGGTTCCCTGCACTGTCAAACTTTTGAAGTCGCCTGTTCCAGGTATCTGCGACAAAGAGTTCGCCCGTCTCATTGATTGTCAGAGAGAGCGGGAGGTAAAATTCGCCATCCGCTTCACCAAACCCCCCAATTTCATTATAGATAAATCCTTCTTTATCAACAATAGTAATTCGGTCAAATCCAGCATTTGCAATGTAAAGTCTTCCGTCCGGCGCTATTGCAACATCAGCAGGTCCCTTAATCTGGTTTCCTTCTCCACCCCAACTGTTAAGAAAATAATAATCACTGATATTGGGAAAACTGTCCTGTGCTACGACTGGATTTTGGGGGTAGAAAGTAAGTAAAAGTATTATGATTAGACCTACAAAAAAACTTTTTTTCACTACTAACCTGTTAAACATGTCCGCTCCTTTTCTCAAAAATTAGTAATTTACAATGTAAGCCCCCAATAGCAATATTTTATCATATCTTAAGAATACATTAATGAGTCTCCTGAAAAAAAGGGTGCAACTGCATTGAAA
>DPKV01000158.1:0-2090 GCA_003542325.1 Anaerolineaceae bacterium | reverse complement strand
AGCGACCTTTTTTCAGTGGAGTCAATGATGATATATTTATACATTAATCGCTCAATAAGAATCAATTCATGACTAAATATTCAATTTGGAAGGCTGAGCATGGACAATACAATTCGAGTCGGGTTTCTCGGGGCCGGTGGTTTCGCCCAGGCGCATGCTTACGCGTTGGATGCGCTGAAATACTACTACGCCGATGCACCCCACTTAGAAAAAATCGTGGTGGCATCGCCCACTCCCGCCCACCGGGAGTCCTTCGCCCAACGGTTCGGTTTTAAAACCGCCCTTCCCCCTGAGGCTATCTGGGAACGGAATGACCTGGATGCGCTCTTCATCCTCGGCCCGAATGAGACTCACACGCCCCAACTCGTCCGGGCCATCGCCCAGCCCAACCTCAGCCTTATCTATGTTGAAAAACCGGTATCCATTTCAGACAAAGAACTTAACACGTTGGAAATGGTCAGCGCTTCCGGGCATGCTAAATTCATTATGGTGGGATTCGAATTCCTCCAGAAAGCCCCCCTTCGCAAAGCATTGGCGCATTGGCGGACCGGTGTTTTTGGTGAACTGATCCATTTCCGGGCGGAATATCTCCACAGCGGTTATCTTGACCCCGAATACCGCCAAAAGAAGCAGCATCGCTTTGCACCGATACCGGTGGATGGCGCGATGGTGGACCTCGGCACCCATGTTCTAAGCCTGCTGACGGCCTTCCTGGGAAACAACTTACAGGTCAAATCCGCGCTGTCCAGCGGCCGCTTCAAAGACGTCCCGCCTGAGGCCGACCTCTGCACCACGGTTCTCCTGGAAGAAACCACCTCCGGCGCGGCCGGGACACTGGTCGCCAGTCGCGTGTCTGCCGGTGCGGGCGACCAATTGGCTCTCGAACTGCGCGGCAGCCGGGGAGCGCTCCTGTTTGATTCAGCCCGGCCGGACTGCTACGAAAGCTATCTGCCGGATGAGGGCTGGCAGCGGCATGAGGTCAACAGCGATTACCTGCCCGCCTCAAAGTTCTCCTCAGATTATGTCCCTGCGGGGTGGCTGCGAGCGCTGGTGCACAGCCATTACCTCTTTTTCGGTGGTGAACGGGGAATCAGTTTTATCCCCGATCTGGCCCATGGCATTCGGGTTCAACGCCTTATCAATCAAATTGCGGAAGTTCTCCGGGATGATTAAATATCTCTTCGGTCTCTGGCGTTCTGTGTCCGCCGGATCAGTTTGACCAATCCTTCCCCGTCGTACAGGATGATCGGTTTTTCCTGCACCCACTCGCCGGCCTGGCGGGTGAAACTGCCGGTGGTGATCAGGTAAGCGCGTTGCGCTTCCTCGTGCAGCATTGTACCGTAAAGGTCGCGGACGACCGGTTCACCGACGGAGCCGCTGTAACGCTTGCATTGTACGACCCACTTCTCCCCCTCATCCGTCCTCACAACCACATCCACGCCGTGGTCACCATTGCCCCCTTGCACTTCAGCCTGATGGCCGTAGGCCATAAACAGCTTCGAGATAAGGGTTTCAAACGCGTCAGGGGACATCGCCAGCAGGTCTTCCAAAGTTCGTGCATCCTGCAGGCGCACGCGATTCTTCTTCAGCTTATGGATCCATAATCCAAACGAAATTCCACCTGTGATTGCCCCCAGGCTGAAAAACAGCCCATCGTTCAGTGGCCTGGGGATCAGGAAAAAAGGTTCCCGCTCCTGAAAGACCAGGTACCCCCAGAGGATCGCCCAGGCAGCCCAGCCGATAAACACGCGGTTGATCGATCTGCGCAGCCGGTCACCAAGGGCCATTGACCTGTCAAAGAGACCTCGGAAACCGAAAAAAAGGACCAGGGGCCAAAACGTATATAAAACCGAAAAGAGTGCGGTAAGTGCATCCATGGATAAGTGAGTTTACTCCAGATTAAAACAAAACCGGCCGCCACAACGATGACAGGCCCTGACCCTGCCCGCATTATACCATGCGTTATTAATCACACTTCACGCAGAATTATTAATTTTTGGCCTGATTCTTGCACCCTTTCATTTAAAATATTACGTGGCGTGCTGACAGCAAATTGGCAGGGAACTTTTCCGATTCTCAGCACGTCCATG
>DPKV01000047.1 GCA_003542325.1 Anaerolineaceae bacterium | reverse complement strand
TTATCCATTGACAGGGAGGGTTCGTCTGCTCTCAACTGGCGCAGGAATTGCCGGATGAGTACAGTCTGGGTATCGGACTGATGACCCAGAGCCGCCCACAACGTTGAGAATGGCAGGAGGGTTGCCTGCACCGGCTGGCTGGTGACCCTGGCTTTGATCTCGGGCAGCTTTTCGTGATGAATGACATGCCTGCCGCCCAGAAAATCCCCCGCTTGAAGGGCTAGTTGACTGCCCGGAATATTTTTATTTTGGAGGTTCAAACCGAGTTCCCCTGTTTCAATAAAAACCAGGTGATCCAACAATTCTCCGGCAAGGTCCAGAGATTCTCCGGGTTGAAATACCTTACGGGTCAGGGCTGGGTTGCACTTCAGGAGCGCTGGATGCGGCAAAAACGACAATGCGTTTGCCAAAGCTGGATCAATGATCTCGCCATCGGAGATCAACACTTTCCGTGAAAGGCGGTTCTCGATTTCCGGGTCATGTGTGATCATAATGATCGTCCGGCCGTCTTTCACCAGAGACTCAAACAGATCATAGACAGAATCCGCCGTCCGGGCGTCCAGGTTCCCGGTGGGTTCATCCGCCACAATGATCGGGGGATCGTTCGCCAGGGCGCGAGCGATGGCTGCGCTTTGCTGCTGTCCGCCCGATACGGCTCCCGGCAGTTTGTGCGCTTCATCGGCCAGTCCCACCAGGTCAAGCAAATCCATAGCCCTTTGAAGCCGCTCAACTTCGGTGTACTTATTACAAAAATCCATCGGCAACAGGATATTTTCAAGCAGGGTCAGCATGGGCAACAACTGGAAAAACTGGAAGACCACACCCAGGTTCAATCCCCGCCAGCGCGCCTGGCGGCTCTCGGGCAAGGCGTGAATATCCGTATCGGCTACGACCACCCTGCCTTCGGTCGGGTGGTCAATACCGGTGATCATGTTCACCAGGGTGGATTTGCCGCTGCCGGATTTACCAATCACACCCACAAACTCCCCCTGGTAGAAATCCAGGTTGACATGTTTGAGAGCGGTGAACGCACCAGCTGCGTTGACATACGTCTTGGAAATGTCGGACATGGTGATCAGCGGCGGCCTGCCATTGGGGTTAATGGTCATGGCGGCCTCCGCTGTCACTCACGATCTGTCCATCAGCCAGTTCAATCACCCTGTCCACACGCCTGGAAAGCGCACGGTCATGGGAAACCATCAAAATCGTCTTTCCTTGCCGAATCAACGTTTCAAAGATCTGGAAGATCGTTTCGGATGTCGCCGAATCCAGACGGCCGGTGGGTTCATCCGCCAGGATCAGCGGCGGGTCATTTGCCAGCGCCCGGGCAATCGCCACCCGCTGTTTCTGTCCGCCGGAGATGAACGCAGGAGGTTTGTACGCGTGCTCCTTAAGTTCGACCGATTCCAACAAGTCCAGCGCTTTCTGTTCGGATTTCCCGCGCCGGTACCGCCCGCAAAAGTCCATCGCCAGGGTGATGTTATCCCGCAGATTCAACATTGGGAGCAGGTTAAAAGATTGGTAGATCACGCCAACATTCAGCCCGCGCCAGAGAGCCAATTGGTCTTCTTTCAGCGTCTGGACCATTGTGCCGTTGACCATCACATTGCCGGAACTGATCTGGTCCACACCGCTGAGCATATTGATCAGGGTTGTTTTGCCTGCGCCGGATTTCCCGATCACGCCAATGTATTCGCCGGGGGAAACAGTCAGGTCAATCTCGTGAAGCGCATCCAAAGGAACCGCCCCATCATGATAAGTTTTGGTGAGCCGGCTGACCTGGATCAAGGGAGTCTGGGGGTCATTTATACTGAAGTTTCGGATGATGCCTTTCATTTCGTATGGATTGTCTTTCTGTTATTTATCATATATAATGAACATACAGTTCATTTTTTCACATCATGTTCATTATTATAAACACCACACAAACAAAGTCAAGCCTCAGTTCGAGGGTAATGTTCATAATTGAACACGTGTTTATTTTGGAGGCGTACCAATGACCGATAAACCCTTCGACCGCCGTGTGAGGCGGACCCGTCACGCACTGGAAAACGCGCTGATCAGCCTGATCCTGGAAAAAGGCTATGAAGCGGTCACCATTGAGGAGATCACCGACCGCGCAGACCTGGGCAGAACAACCTTCTATTTGCATTTTCGGGATAAAGAAGAATTATTGATGAATGCCATCGACACCATGATCGAGGACTTCCTGGCCCAGGACTTCATCCAACCCACACCAAAAGATAAACTGATCCAAAATGTCCAATCGGATCCTGCTCAGCTCAATCTTCACGGGAACCTATTAAAGCAAATCTTCCTCCATGCCCATAAAAATGCCGATCTGTACAAGATAATTCTCCGGGGAGAAGGTGGCTCCAAAGCCATGCAGCGTTTGATGGATATCAGCAAACAGGAATTCATTCGCCGGATGCAGAATTTTACTCAACTGCAATCCAAAGTTCCCCTGGATGTCTTCGCTATGTATTTTACCGGATCAATCCTGGAACTGGTCACCTGGTGGCTTGAAGAAAACCAGCCGTATCCCATTGACGAAATGGTCGGCTATTTCCAGCAAATGTTCATGCTTGGCGCATTGGAAACGATGCACTTTGCAGAAGTCAAAACAATGATAAATATCAACCAGGTGTAAGAACCTTATACTGCATCAAAACAGATGAGTCCATAAAATGAGTTCGCCAGCGGAATAGATCACGGCAGAAAACAGGACTGGCTTTGTAGACTTTAAATCCATCTTTATCTATAATAGCAAAAAGAA
>DPKV01000084.1 GCA_003542325.1 Anaerolineaceae bacterium | reverse complement strand
CCAGGTCAACCCAGTTATCAGAGGATGGGGGCAGTATTTCTGCAAGGCCCATGTCCGTGGTCTCTTCCACCGTCTCGATGGCTGGATCGTGCGTCGTATTTGGTCGCATAGACACAAACACTGGCGATGTCATGGATGGAAGACATTGCCAAGCACCAAGCTGTATGGCGAGATGGGTCTTGTGAATCTGATTTCATTGATACCTTCATTGCGTTCAGGCAGAACGCCAACCTTTGTGAAAGCTGGATGCGGGAAAACTGCATGTCCAGTTTGAGCGGCGGACGGAGGCCAGCCCTATACGGGGCGCCTCCTCCGACCCGACAGCGATAAAGTCTCTGTAATGGGGATGGAGCGAAGGGGTTGTATCGATCGGCTTTATGAAGTGGTCAACCGTTTAGGGAGGAGCCATTGAGTAAGGCAAAACCGTTCAGTATTTCCAAACAAGTTTTTGTAGAAGCGTTCAAACGGGTAAAAGCGAACAAAGGTGCCGCCGGTGTGGATGATCAGTCAATTGCGGATTTTGAGAAGGATTTGAAAAACAATCTTTACAAGATCTGGAATCGGATGTCTTCGGGGAGCTATTTTCCGCCCCCCGTGCGCAGGGAGGAGATACCAAAGGCGGATGGAAGCAAACGGCCACTTGGGATTCCGACAGTGGGAGACCGAGTGGCACAGACAGTGGCCAAGATCTATTTTGAACCAAAGATCGAACCACTCTTTCATCCGGACTCTTATGCGTACAGGCCGGGGAAATCCGCGATCGAAGCAGTTGGGGTAGCCAGGCAGAGATGCTTTCGCCATGCCTGGGTGCTAGATTTAGACATCAAGGGTTTCTTTGACAACATCGACCATGGACTCATGATGCGGGCGGTGCGGAAACATACCGACTGCAGGTGGTTATTGTTGTATATTGAACGATGGCTGAAGGCGCCGGTGCAGACCAAGGAGGGAATGTTAGTCCTTCGGGACAAAGGGACCCCCCAAGGTTCGGTGGTCAGCCCGCTGTTGGCGAATCTGTTCCTGCACTACGCATTCGATGCCTGGATGCTCAGGAAATATCCTGATATTCCATTTGAGCGATATGCGGATGATATTGTTGTGCATTGCAGGAGCGAGAAGCAGGCCCAATGGCTCAAGGGCATCATCGGTGAAAGGCTGGCTGAGTGCTTGCTGGAGCTGCATCCCGAAAAGACGAAAACTGTCTATTGTAAGAATGCAAAAAGACGAGGTGAGTATCCAGACGAGAAATTTGATTTTCTGGGCTACGAATTTCGTCCCCGCTTAGCAAAGTGCCGACAGGGCAGTTTCTTTGTGAGTTTCTGCCCGGCCATTCGTCCGAAGGCCGCAAAGACGATCCGAAGTGTCATCAGGGGGTGGAAGATTCAGTGTATGAGCGACAAATCCGTGGAGGATCTGGCGCACATGTTCAACCCGGTGATACGTGGATGGATCAACTACTACGGAAGCTACTACAAGTCAGCGCTATACCCGATTTTTGATCAGCTTAATAACGCCCTGAAAAAGTGGGCGATGCGGAAATACAAAGGGCTGCGCGAAAAGAAGCTCAGGGCAAGACACTGGTTGGGACGTATTTCACGCCATCAACCTCATTTGTTTGCCCATTGGCGTTTTGGCGCACGGCCTGCGGTTGGTCGATAGGAGCCGGATGAGCCGAGAGGTTCACGTCCGTTTCTTGGAGGGACTGAGGGGGAAGATCCCTTGGTCTACTCGACGCATGATATTTCAAATATAGCTTCTCTC
This sequence comes from Anaerolineaceae bacterium, assembly GCA_003542325.1. Taxonomy (GTDB): domain Bacteria; phylum Chloroflexota; class Anaerolineae; order Anaerolineales; family Anaerolineaceae; genus Brevifilum. Next base: position 5,171 of record DPKV01000084.1, on the reverse strand, counting down.
TGTTTCGGGTGGGGAACCATCTCACAGGGTCACCCATACAAGACAGCGAGGAGCCGGAATATTAACCCAGTAATTTCCCCAAAAAGCTTTGTCTACATCAAAACAGGTTATCTAAAATCTGATTTAACATTCCAGAAAACTACATCCACTAAGCTGTGTTTTTTTTGCTTGCATAAGATCAGCCTGCATGATTGAATATCAAAAATATTTTTTATTATGCCAATCTCGGGGGTAACATGAACCGCCGATATTTTGATTCTGCATCATACCTACCCATTAAGTCTATAGAATTCCCACAACTAGTAAAATACTTAATTTCAGAGCAGTATATTTCCGATCAGGTGTATTTTGTCAGATGCATAACGTGCATTTGTAAATCACTTTAGGATATTTATTGTTTATTTTTTAGGTACAATTAAGCTAACGGTTGAAAAATATTGGAGGCTGTTATGAAAAAATGGTTTTGGTTATTTGTTGCGGTACTGTTTTTTCCAGCGTCTGCATCAGCCACGCCAGTTCCGGATACGGGACAGACGAGATGTTATGATGTCGCTGGAAATATCATAACATGCCCATCCCCCGGGCAGCCTTTTTATGGACAAGATGCCAACTACAGCATCAATCCGATGTCCTACACAAAGCTGGATGGCAACGGCAATGCTCTGCCGGATTCTGCAACTTCATGGGTGATGGTGCGGGACAATGTCTCCGGCCTGATCTGGGAAATGAAATCCGGAAAGGACGGGGTTAAAAACTACAACGACCCCCATGATGCCGACAACACTTATACCTGGCACGATCCCGCCGATCCCAATCCCGGCACTCCCGGTGAAGGGACGGATACCGAAAGCTTTATAAAAGCCCTGAATGATGCCCTTTATGGCGGGCACAATGATTGGCGGATGCCAAGCCATAAAGAATTGGCTTTTTTAATCAATTACGATATCCCGAATCCGGGGCCGACCATAAGCACCGAATATTTTCCAGACGGCCAGCCGTCTTTTTACTGGTCTTCAACTCCCGGTCAGCCCAATAAACACTTTGCATGGGGGGTTTCCTTCCACAGCGCATCCCTTGTCTCGAACTGCCGATTTAAGAACAGCTCCCACTATGTCCGTGCCGTTCGCGGTGGGCAGATTCCATCCGCTTTTATAGATAACGGCAACGGCACGGTTACGGATACATCAACCGGTCTGATGTGGCAGAAGGACACCCCGGAAGTAATGACATGGGAGCAGGCACTGGCCCATTGTGAAGGGCTGAATCTTGGCGATCATACGGACTGGCGTCTGCCCACTCAAAAAGAACTGCAAAGCCTGGTGGATTACAGCAGTCATGATCCTGCAATCGACACCATGTACTTTGCGGATACGAAGTCTTCCTTTTACTGGTCCTCTACCACAAACGCTTCCAATGCGCTCTTTGCATCGGGAATTTACTTCCGCTTTGGCCTGGACCAGAACGGCGACAAGTACGGCTACCACTATGTCCGAGCCGTCCGTGGCGGAGAGCCTGACTGCAAACCTGACTTAAAAGCCAATGGACAGGACGGTCTGATCACCGTCTTATCCGGAAACCCTGTTTCCATAACAGCCAGCCTTTCGCCCGGAAACCAAAATGGAAAGCCCGCTGACTGGTGGCTTGCCTACAGCTCAGCTGCCGGATGGTATTCTCTCGATTCAAAAGGATGGGCTCCGGGAATCAAACTGTTGTCGCAATCTCCGTTGTTCGGCATATCCCCCGTTGAAGTTTATTCCTCGCCCCTGTCCGTTGGAGACTACGCATTCTATTTTCTTGTGGATATGAATCCCGATGGCGTCGTTGACTCACCGTATTATTACGATTCTGTTCAGGTTCAGGTGGTCAATTCCGGCCCTGGGTCCGGTCCTGACATGGTCACAGTGCCCAGCGTGGTAGGGATAACCCAGTCGGCGGCCCAGTCGGCAATTACCGCCGCAAGCCTGTTGGTGGGAACGATCACGCAGGCCAGCAGCGCCACGGTGCCGGCCGGAAGCGTGATCAGCCAGAATCCGGCAGCCGGGACTTCCGTTGCAACAGGATCAGCTGTCAGCCTGGTGATCTCCACCGGCCCTGTCATGGTGACCGTGCCCAATGTCGTGGGTATGACCCAATCGGGCGCCCAGACGTCAATTACCGCTGCAAGCCTGTCTGTGGGCACAATCACGCAGGCAGCCAGCGTCACGGTGCCGGCCGGAAGCGTGGTCAGCCAGAATCCGGCAGCTGGTACCTCCGCTGCAACCGGATCAGCTATCAGCCTGGTGATCTCCACCGGTCCTGCCATGGTGACGGTGCCCAATGTGGTTGGCATGACGCAATCGGCGGCTCAATCGGCCATCATTGCAGCCGGTTTGACTGTCGGAACGATCTCCCAGTCCAACAGCGAAACCGTTCCGGTCGGAAATGTCATCAGTCAGGCCCCTGGAGGCGGCGCGTCCGTTGCCCAGTCAAGCGCTGTTGGCCTGACGATTTCTCTTGGCCCCCAGGGCTCTGTCCTGCCTCCGGACCCCGCCACAGTGGCTCCACCGCTGGATTACAGCGTAGCAACCTCCCCATATGCGGCCACCGCATTTCTTTATACCGGAACAAATCCTATTCAGACTGGAGTTCCGCCCGGGACCATCGAGGCAAGAAGGGCTGCCGTAGTTCGCGGCAAGGTTATAACCCGCGATGGCCAACCTCTGTCGGGTGTTACAATCACGATTCTCAGCCATTCTGAGTATGGTCAAACCCTGAGCCGCTCAGACGGTATGTTTGACATGGCTGTAAATGGTGGCGGCTACCTTACGGTGAATTATCAGAAGACGGGTTATCTGCCTGCTCAAAGACAGGTCAACATTCCCTGGCAGGATTATGCCTGGGCTCCGGATGTCGTCCTGCTCACTCTGGATCCCCAGATAACCACCGTTAACCTATTAACCCCTTCCCTCCAAGCGGCCCGGGGAAGCGCTCATACGGACAGTGATGGGACCCGTCAGGCGACGCTGTTCTTCCCTCAAGGGACCCAGTCCAATCTGGTTATGCCGGACGGCAGCACCCAGCCCATTACGACTTTGAGTATTCGGGCTACGGAATTTACGGTAGGGCCCAATGGCCAGAATGCCATGCCTGGCGAATTGCCCCCCACCTCCGCCTACACCTATTGCGTCGAGTTCAGCGCCGATGAAGCCCTGGCTGCCGGGGCGAAAGGCATACAATTCAATCAGCCGATTATCGCCTATGTCGAAAACTTTCTGAACTTTCCCGTGGGCATCGGCGTCCCGGTTGGATATTACGACAGGGACAAGGGTGCATGGGTGCCATCTACTGACGGTCGGGTAGTCAAGATCATCAGTATTAACGCAGGACTGGCCAATCTGGATACGGATGGGGATGGGGTCGTGGACAATGGGGTGACCCTGGGGATAACCGATGCCGAACGTCAAAAACTAGCCGAATTTTACAATGCTGGACAAAGCCTCTGGCGGACCACTCACGAGCACTTCACGCCCATTGATGGGAATTGGCCGGTTATCGCCACACCGGACATGACTTCTCCGCAACGACCACCAGCAACGCCGGGGAATGCGGGGCAACTGGACAAGCCCAACACGGATTCGCACTGGGGAAGCATCGAGTTGCAGAACCAGCTCTTTGGGGAATCGGTTCCGGTTTCAGGGACCTTTTTCAGCCTGCATTATTCCAGCGACCGGGTTCCTGGGTACAAGGCCGCCAACACGATGAAGATTTCCCTCAGCGGCGACACGATTCCTGCCTCTCTGCAACGGATAGAGCTGGAGATCCTGGCAGGAGGGCGAAAATTTACCCAAAGTTTCCCCGCCACTACGAATCAGACTTACACTTTCGTCTGGGATGGCCGCAACGCATACGGCCAACTGCTTCAGGGAAAACAGCCTGTCAGCTACCGGATTGAATATATCTATTCTGCCCTGTATGCCATGCCTGCCGGGGCTTCCGCCGGCTTCGGCCTCCCCGGGGCTTCCCCGATTCCAGGCAGCATCCCGGTTCGAGGGGATTATATCATGTGGCAACAGCAAACAGCGTTCCTCAATCTCCTCGATATTCGAGGATCAGGATTGGGGGGATGGTCTCTAAGCCCGCACCATCAGTACGACTTTCAGGGAAGGACCCTGTACTATGGGGACGGCCGACGCCGGAACATTGACAATCTGAACGCCGTTTTTGAAACCTATGCCGGGGGGGGGAATCCTCCCGATGGTCTGGGAGACGGGGGTTTGGCGACTCAGGCGAAGTTTGATAGCCAGAAGGGAATCAAGATAGGTCCTGATGGGAGTCTTTACATTGCAGACATTAATCATAAACGAGTCCGCCGCGTCACGCCTGACGGGAAGATATCCACCGTTGCCGGTAATGGGACCTACTGTTCGGCAGGGCCGACAGCGACCTGTGGCGATGGGGGCCCTGCCTTACAGGCATCAATATATCCCGAATCCCTGGCCGTTGATACTGATGGAAATCTTTATATCAGCGATTCAGCCGCCAGAAGGATCCGGAAGGTCGGATCGGACGGAATGATCACCAGCGTGGCTGGAGATATGTCCTGGTCAAATACCTTCAACGGCGATGATCGTCCGGCACTGGGTGCAGTGATCCACCCCTTCGAATTGGAAGTTTCTCCTGACGGGACACTTTATTTCGTTGATCGCCTGCAAAACCCGGACAACTCCTATCGGGAAACGGTCCGCCGGATAGGCCCGGATGGGGTCATTCATCGGTATGCAGGCAGCGGAGGGGACTTTAACTGTGATCCAGGCCCTTGCGGAGACGGCGGCCCGGCTGTTGATGCCCCTTTGCGGCCCTACTACATTGCCCTGGCCAATGATGGGAGCCTTTATATCTACGGAGATAACACCTATACTGTCCGCCGGGTTCGGACGGACGGGATCATCGAGACAGTGGCGGGGAGTTGGGATGCTGGTACCGGAATGGCCGATGGTGTTCCTGCCACCCAAACCCACTTTTTTGCAAATAGCATTGCCCTTGACCAGAAAGGATTGCTTTATATCGGGGAGCGTGGCTGGTTTACATTGTTGCCTTCAGGGTATCCGACAAGCGCCTATAGCTTTCGAGTTCGTCGTGTTGGAAGTGACGGGATCATCACGACGATCGCAGGCGGTACCGATAAGCCGAAT
>DPKV01000127.1 GCA_003542325.1 Anaerolineaceae bacterium | reverse complement strand
TCCAGTTTTTCAACCTGCTGCCCACTCTGACCGCCCTCGAAAACGTAGCCCTGACCGCCGAAATGGCCCAGGACGGTTACGATCCGCAGGTCATTCTCGAAAAGGTCAAACTCGGCGACCGCTCCGAACATTACCCTGGTCAGCTTTCCGGCGGGCAGCAGCAGCGCGTGGCAATCGCCCGCGCCCTGGCGATGAACCCCAAGATCATGTTATTTGACGAACCAACCAGCGCACTCGATCCGGAAATGATCCAGGAAGTGCTGGACGTCATGCTCCAACTGGCAAAGGAAGGGATGACCATGGTGGTCGTATCTCACGAGATGGGCTTCGCCCAGGCTGCTGCCGATCGCGCCGTCCTGATGGATGAAGGCCTGATCGTTGAAGAGGCTGTTCCGGAAATCCTGTTTTCGAACCCCAAGCAGGAACGGACCAAGGCCTTCCTCAGTAAGATCCTCTGAAAAACAAAATCTTTTTGAGAATTACCCCTCAAAGTGGTCTTTTTATGCTATGATTCTTGGAAGAAGAATTCATTCATTGAATCGGAGCAAAAATGAAAATCGCCATCGGCAGTGATCATGCTGCATACGACCTTCGGCAAATTGTGATAAAACACCTCGAATCCAAAGGAATTGAGGTTATTGACCTGGGCGCATTCACCCATGAAAGCACCCACTACCCCATTTACGGCCAAAAGGTCGGGAAATGCGTCGCTTCAGGTGAAGCGGATTTGGGCATTGCCATCTGCGGAACCGGGGTTGGGATTGGAATTTCAGCCAACAAGGTCAAGGGTATCAGGGCCGCAACTGTCAGCGACACCTATTCGGCCAGGATGTCCCGTGCGCATAACAATGCCAATGTGCTGGCCTTTGGCGCTCGCGTGGTCGGCCCAGGCCTGGCCCTGGAGATCGTCGATACATGGCTCGCTCAGGACTTTGAAGGCGGCCGCCACCAGACCCGGGTTGATCTAATCGGAAAGATTGAAACCGGAGAAGATATTTCCGAGTTTGAGTAAAACATGGGTTTCAAAAAAAGTATTATCCCGAGAATATCATAGCGGCAAAGCATGCTTCGCCGTTATTTATTGGTGACTCCTTCCAGAATTTGTCTAAAAAGGAAGAGGTTCAAATTAAATTTTTTCGGATTTTCTTTGAAAACACTGCGAACCGTGAAAACAAGTGCACAAAAGCCGGAGATAATCGGGCGTTCGTTTCTGCGGTTTTCAGGGCAGCCTTAAATGCTTCTACGCCATCAAAAGGGGGCATCCATAAACTGGCGCGGCCGATTTCAAACAGTGAATGCGCATCTGACCCCACAGTGGCCAGCAGATCATGGTCACGGGCGAAAATGGCCGCCTGCTGGTTGGGTTCTTCAGTCAGGCATCTTGCGTTATAGGTCTCAATGGCATCGATATAAGGTGTAATCTTTTCAAGTTCGTCCAAAGCCCAATGCTGGCTGCGAACGGTGTCGAAAGGATGTGCCACGCTGATGACCGCTCCCTGAGCCCTAAGCAGCCGGATGGCGTCCATCGGTTCCAAACCGGGCGGGACTTTTTTCCGCATGAAATAACCCAGCAATTCCCCCTGCGTGGTCTGGATCTCTTCCCCAACAATGACCCTGTCTGGGTCCATTTTGAACGCGGCCAGGGCGCCATCGATCTCATTGTGATCGGTGATCGCGACCCGGTCAATGCCAATCTTCCGGCAATGTCCCAGAAGCCGCTCAATGTCGACCAGACTGTCTTTGGAATACAGGGTATGAACGTGCAGTTCCACCCGCACTTCTGGTCGGGTTTCAGCGCTCATGAGTCCAGGTAAATCCTGGGAAGCCGGTCGGCCAGACCACATACGACTTCGTAATTGACCGTTCCCCACTTCTTGCCCAAATCATCAGCAGTGATGGAAAGTCCGTTTTGTTCCCCAAGCAGGACAACTTCATCTTCCACTGCCGCTTCCGGGACGGAATCCAATTGCAGCATACACTGGTCCATACATACCCGTCCCACCACAGGGACCCGTTGACCACGGATCAGGGCTTCCTGCCCATTCACACGGCGGAACCCGTCCCCATAACCCACCGGGATCACACCGATCCGCTCATCTTTTGAAGTCTTATAAATTGATCCATAGCTGATGCCATGCCCGGGCGGCAGTGTCCGCAGGAAGGTGAGGCGCGCCTTCCAGGTCAGCGCGGGACGAAAAGCTTCGGGCAGTGGCGATTCGGGAGAGGGGTTCAAGCCATAGATCGCGATGCCTGGCCGGACGAGGTCAAAATAAGCCTCCGGATAATTCAGGATGGCTGCGGAGTTTGCGGTGTGCACCATAGCAGGACACAAGTCTGCCTTTCGTAATTTTGCCAGTAATGCGGTAAATCTGTTTAACTGCTTTGCGGCTGAATTCGCTCCCGGTTCATCTGCGCGGGCAAAATGCGTAAAGATCCCATTAAGGTCAATCGCATCCTGGGTCTTGATTTCTTCCAGAAAAGCCGGCACTTTTTCAGGAGACATCCCCAATCGGCCCATGCCGGTTTCGATTTTTAGATGGGCCTTCAAACGCCCGCCAGCTTTTTGAGCCTGCCTGGCATACGCCTGAGCCATTTTGGGATCATAAATCGCGACATGAATGTTTTCCCGGACAGCTTCAGGGATCATGGATGGTGGGGTGTAGCCCAATGCCATCATCTCAGCCGTGATGCCGGAAGCGCGCAGGTTGAGGGCTTCTTCGATCCGGGCGACCCCAAGCCATTCAGCGCCCGCCTCGGAAGCCGCCCTGGCCACAGCCTGAACACCATGGCCATAGCCATTCGCCTTGATCATCGCCATCACCCGGGTCCCGGTCATGCGTTTAATCACCTTAATATTATTCTTGATCGCCCCCAGGTCAATTTCCAGCCAGGTTGAATACGCTTGGTTTTCCATGTGCAGAAGTATAGCCTCCCTTTTCCATACTATCAAGTCATAAAAAGTGAATGGTGAGTAGTGAGTGGTGAATGGTAAATGGATTAACTAGCCTCAATAGTACCGCCACAATTGAAACCGGTATTTCTTTTCCTTTGTGCTCTTTGTGCCCTTTGTGGTCAATTCTTTCCATTTCACTTAATCTCCTTTTACATAGCGGGCGCAGGAACACGCCCAAAAACGATTCTTTTATAGGGTGGGTTCCGCTCTTGAACCCACCAATTCAAGATAACTTTCAATGCGAAATCCTTACAGAAAGCCCGAACCCACCCTTCGACTGGGTCTTGGAGTGCATTAATCCAAAGAGCCATGATACCCCCCTATTCCCGTTTAATTGGACTTCCTCTCATTCCTATCCAAATACAGGTATCCCAAAATATTCTGGGGGCCTAAAGGCCGCACTCCTTCTACTAATAAGTATTACACCGATCATTCTCAACATATCAACGTCCCCAAGGATACTTCGCATCTCCTACGGTATAATTTTAGTTTGAACCTATAAGAAAGCGAACAAACCAATACCTCATGACTAATCCACAATTTTCCTTCAACCTCATCGCCCAAAGTGGCAATGCCCGGGCCGGCGTCTTCCACACACCGCATGGCGATATTCCCACCCCCATTTTTGCACCGGTCGGCACCCAGGCGACCGTCAAATCCCTGACCCAGCAGCACCTGCATGAACTGGACGCCAAGCTAATCCTCGCCAACACTTATCATCTCTACCTGCGCCCCGG
>DPKV01000069.1:281-5980 GCA_003542325.1 Anaerolineaceae bacterium | reverse complement strand
AAGCCACCGAAGCCAAACCCGGCGCTCAGATTGTGGAACGGGAATTCGGCATGTTCGAGGTACATTCCCTCAATCAGGCTGCCGTCAAGGAAGCCGGCCGGGTTGTCCTGGACCGTCTTGGCCTCAAGGTTGAAGACCGGATCAAACCCCAGGTCGTCTCCAGCCAGGTCATCACCCGGGTGGATTCCTACCAGGCACAGCTTTTGAACCGCTTCCGCAAGGGCAGCATTCTCGTGCCCGGGGAAACCCTGCTCGTTTTGGAATGTGCTCCGGCCGCCTATATCAATTATGCCTGTAACGAGGCCGAAAAGAAAGCCAATATCAAGANNTGTGGCTTTCCGGAAGCGAAGCCGAGATCGTCACTGCAAAGAACGCTGCGACCAGCGCCCTGGAAGCCCTTGAAGGTGTTCCGGCCTGACCTCAGTTAGAAGCTCGATAGGAGTAACCTATGCCCAAGAAATTCTATACAGAACGCGATATAGAAGACATGGCAGCCCGCGGCCAGTATTCACTCACGGTCAGCGATGATGTCGTCCTGACCGAACTGGCCTTTGAAAAAGCTGAACGGCTGGGTGTGAAACTGATCCAACCCCACCAGACTCCCCCCGCTGCACCCATCCGGCCGTACCTTTCAGAGCCGGTNNTAAACCCGCCGAAACCTGCAAAACCTGCAGCACGCCCACCGATGACAGGAATCCGGACCTGCGGGAACGGATTCGCAGCGCAGTCCAGGCAAAACTGGGTGACCAGGTGGACCCCGCCCTGCTGGATACGATCATCACCCGTGTTTTGAATAACGTTGGGGTTGAGTAAGCCATGCTCTTCGGACGCGTCCACGGAACCGCCATCTGTACGATCAAATACCCCGGCACGGAAGGGGTCAAGCTGTTGATCGTCCAGCCGCTTAATAAGAACCTTGAACCGATCGGTAAACTGCAGGTGGCAGCCGATATAGTTGAAGCCGGTGTGGGTGACCTGTGCGTGATGGTGCGCTCACGGGAAGCCGCCCTGGCGATGCGGGACATCAAATTCGTCCCCGTTGATTTGGCCCTGGTCGGGATCGTGGATGAACTGGAAGTCCGCCCGGACGCGGATTCCGACTTCTCCCTGCATGACGGGTTCAACCCCTTCACTTAACGGATGGATGCATGATTATTGGAAAAGTTGTTGGCACCGTGGTGACCACAATCAGTCACCCGCATTATAAGAACCGGCGCTTGCTGGTGGTTCAGCCCCTGATGCCCGTGGGTGAGGATCCTTCCGGTGATTTCATCGCGCTGGACAACTCCCAGGCCGGAATCGGGGACACGGTGCTTGTCAACCGCGAAGGCAACGGCGCTCGGCAGGTCCTCAACAACCCGGATGCCTGCATCATTTCTGTGATTATCGGGATTGTCGATTCGGTAACCATCGCCTGAAAGCGCACAGGGGGATAGATCTCTTGGAAGGATTATTAATTATTCAACGCATCCTGCGTATTCAAATAACGCCCATGTTGTCATTGCGAACGCAGTGAAGCAATCTACGGAATCCCAATTCTTATCAAATCACCCCAAAATCAAATAATAGTAGTGAAAAATTACTCCATCAATTCCGTCAGGTATCCATTGGAGAATAATTTAATTATCCAAATCCGTAGATTGCTTCGGCGGCTGCTCGCAGCCTTCTCGCAATGACAAGAATCAAAGCCTTCCCCTCAAGGGGAAAGTGGCACGAAGTGCCGGATGAGGTGGCGCTATTGAAATTTCATTTCATCAGAATATGTTGGGTGGATTTACAACTCAACGATCTTTTTCCATTCCCTTCAGAGAATCAATTGTCAAATTATCTTCGTAGTGCACCCTGAGAACTCACTCACCCGCAGCAGCCGGCATCCAATCCGGCGACCGGTCCACGCCCAGCCGCGCCGTCAGGTTAACCTGCGGTCTGCCGGTGGTCGGCATCAGGTAGATTTCCGTTTGGTTATCGCGGGTGGACGTGAAAGCCAGCCAGCGTGCATCCGGCGACCAGGCAGGGTCAGATTCATGCCCTGTCTCCGTCAGGACATATTCCGTGGGTTGGTGCAGGCCGTTCTGCTCCATCTGAACATAAGTCACATGGACAATATCCTGCCGGTCGCCATTGATCTCCACATAGGCAAACTGGTCACCCACCGGCGCCCAGGCGGGGTCTGAGACCTCCCCGAACTCGCCAAAGAGAGAGCGCAGATCAAATGTCTTAGGCTCCGCGAAATCATTCCAATCCGCCCTGAAATAGAAGAAATCATGCGAGCTGGCGGAAATGATATACAGCAGCCACTTCCCATCCGGCGAGAAAGCCGGGTCCCATTCCACGAAATCTTCGCTCAGGCGCACCCGTCCCGTCCCATCCGGTTTGATCACCGTCAACGCGTAGATCTGTGCGCTGCCCGCATCCCGTAAATGGTGCGTAAAGGCGATCAGCTTCCCATCCGGTGACCAGGCGGGATCGAACTCATCCCCGGCATGCTGCGTCAGGTTAACCGGGTTGCTACCGTCAGCATCCATCACCCAGATATCCAGACCGTTCCCGGTCCCACCCGGTGCGACGAACGCGATCCGGCTGCCGTCCGGGGACCAGACCGGCTGGTCCTTGTCGTCCTCAGAGAAGGTCAACTGCGTAAAGGAATCCACCCGGACGTCTCCCTGAGGAGTCCGGATGACCCGCATCGTCCAGATCTGGACAATCCCATCCTCGCCGCGATCCGAAGCAAAAGCGATCACCCCGCTCTGACCAATAAATTCCGGTGTCAGGGTTGGTGTGGGTTGATCGGTCAACGTCACCGAAGGCGCAAGCGTGAACGTCGGGCTGGGCTGGATCACTTCCACAACCATCACTTCCGCCTGGGTCTCTTCCGGCATCGCCACTATCATTGTCCCGGTCGGCGTGGCAGTGTCTTGCCCTTCAGCCAGCAGGTAAACCGGACTCTTTGGGAAGACAAACAACAGCAAAACTACCGGTAATAGACAAACAATCGCTATGGCAGCCAGTATCCCCATCACGAGTGCGGTCCGTTTATTTTTCTTCGGACTGGGAGACGCAACAACGGTGCGGTCTATCGGAGCGACAGGGGCCTTATCGGCGTTTGAAGGCTGGCGCGTTGGCGTGGAGGTAATTTCATCTCGAATTCGGTCGTCCAGACGGAAATCAGAATTGTCCAGGGCGGCCTGGAATTCGGTCACCGAGGTAAACCGGTCTTCCGTTTGCAAGGACAGTGCTTTTAGGAGGGCATCTGAGACGTTTTCCGGAATTTCCGGGTTCAGTTCATGGGGCACATGCAAGTTGGCCTTCCCCATCACCCGTTGGATGCTGTCGGCCGGTTTGATCGCCGTCAACAGGGCATACATGGTCGCCGCGAGTGAGAACTGATCGGAATACGGCCCGGTCCGTCCCCGTCCATATTGTTCCGGCGGCGCATAGCCGGGGGTATACCCTTCAGCGCCGGTTGCGGTCTGCGCCTGGGCGGTATCCACCTTGGCGATCCCAAAATCCACCAGAATAGCCTTGCCGTCCGGTGTCAGTTTGATGTTGGCGGGTTTGATATCCCTATGGACCACTGGAGGAGTCTGGTTGTGCATATAGCTTAAGGCATCAGCCAGTTGGGCCGACCATGCAAGAACCATCTCCAATGGCTGCGAGCCCTGTTCCTTCAACCCCTGATTCAAGTCGTCCCCGGGGATGAAATCCATCACCAGGAATTGTTCTTTATCGATCACAAAATAATCCGTGACCCGGGGAAGGTTGGGATGACGCAGCGCCGCCAGCAGCCGGGCTTCCCGCAGGAATTGGTCCACGCTTTTCGGCGCCGGGTTGAAATTGCTCTTGACCGCCACCTGGGTATCGAGGGTTTGGTCCCAGGCCAGGTAAACCGACCCCATACCACCCTGCCCCAGCAGCTTAATGATTTTATATCGTTCATGCAATATCGTCTCAGGTTGAAGATCCATGATGCCTGCACTTCTATTAATCCGCTAAAGAATTTCAACTCACCATTGTGTACCATTATATAAGAGAGTACTTCAAAAACAAAATCTGAGAGGGTGGCATCAAAAATCATTTTCAATAATCCAATGCTCGAAAATGATTAGCGATACACCTAATTGAGTAAAACCTCTATTTTTCATGGATTTTACATTCACTAAAGCGATTCTGAATACCTTTGATTTATGATTAGGTGAGAAATTAAATGTGAGTATAATTTGGAGGCATCCGATAAAATTTTGTTAATGCTTTTCATATAAAAATTAATTGACACATGCCTTACCCCATGCTATGATTTGGATAGGTATTATCTTTTTTATTGCACCTTAAAAGGAGTTATTATATGTCTCTCGAACTTATTGTCCGCCTTATCGGACTTCTTGTTTTCGGAACGCTTGGTGTTTTTCTGGGTGAATCGGTCGGGACCCTGATTTCAGAATTTTGGGTCGACAATACCCTCCCCATCATTGCTTATCAAATCATCACAACGATAATAATTGGAGTCCTGGGATTTCTGGTCACCCCCTGGATCTCAATCAAACCTATCAGTGCAATTCGCAAGAATTTGAGCAAAGTCTCCGCTCAAACGCTCTTTTTCGGATTCCTGGGCCTGATCTTTGGGTTGATCACTGCAGCTTTACTGGCCTACCCTATCTCGCTTCTCCCCTCCCCATTCGGAAGCATCTTCCCCTTTGTTGGCGTCCTGCTTTTCGGATACATTGGAATCGTGCTTTTTGTCTCCCGACGAAATGACCTTCAAAACTTCATCCATAATTTCTCAAAGGGCGGCTCTGATGGGTCAGGTTCCAACGCGGATTCTTCCGGTGGCAACGGTCTCAAAGATGCCCAGCGGATCCTGGTGGATACCAGCGCGATCATCGACGGCAGGATCGCCGATATTGCCCGGACGGGTTTCATCCCCGGAAGGCTCCTCATCCCCCGCTTTGTCCTAAACGAACTGCAATACGTCAGCGATTCCGCCGATAATTTGCGCCGCCAACGGGGACGGCGCGGTATGGAAGTGCTGGCTGAACTGCAAAAAGACCCGGCCATCCCGGTGACCATCTCCGACATTGATGTGGAAGGCATCCGTGAAGTGGATGAGCGTTTGATCGTCCTCGCCCGTCAATTGAGCTGTCCGATCCTGACCAATGACTACAACCTGAACAAAGTCGCTGAATTACAGGGCGTTTCAATTCTGAACATCAATGAACTGGCGAACGCCGTCAAAGCGATCCTGCTGCCGGGTGAGACCCTGGAAATGAAGATCATCCAGGAAGGCAAGGAATACGGTCAGGGCGTCGGTTATATGGAAGATGGGACGATGGTTGTGGTGGAAAACGGCCAGAAATTCATCGGAAAGACGATCCCGATCTCCGTCACCAAAGTCCTGCAAACGGCAGCCGGCCGGATGATCTTTGCCAAACCCGAAAACGAATAAATAACCGTAAACCTCTGTGGGAGTAATTTATCCATGACACTGCGAGTCTATAACACATTGACCCGGGAAAAATCCGATTTTGAGCCTATCGAACAAGGGAAAGTCCGGATGTACGTCTGCGGCCCGACCGTCTATGACAGCGCGCACGTCGGTCATGCCATGTCCGCTCTCGTCTTCGATGTGATCCGGCGTTACCTGATCTATAAAGGCTATGACGTTCATTATGTGATGAATTTCACCGACGTGGATGACAAGATCA
>DPKV01000069.1:0-232 GCA_003542325.1 Anaerolineaceae bacterium | reverse complement strand
GATATGGACCAGATCATCGACATGGTCACCCGTCTGCTGGAAAACGAAAAGGCTTATGAAGTGGATGGCGATGTTTACTTCCGGGTTGAAGCCGACAAGGATTATGGGAAGCTTTCCGGCCGGAAACTGGAAGACATGAATGCCGGCTCCCGAATCCGGGTGGATGACCGCAAGGAAAACCCCATGGATTTTGCCGTATGGAAAGCGGCCAAACCCGGCGAACCCGCCTGGG
>DPKV01000017.1 GCA_003542325.1 Anaerolineaceae bacterium | reverse complement strand
GACGACCTGGGAACCCAATCGGCGACACCCTGGGCACGGGAAAAAATCTATCAGCTTTTCAATTACCGTTACAACGCGGAGCTGCCTACCGTCATCACCACATCAAACACCGCGGAAGATCTCGATCCCCGTCTCTACAGCCGGATGCAGGATCAGCGCCTTTGTTCAGTTCTGATCATCCCGGTACCGTCGTATCGCGGCCAGCGCTAATCCCCCACTGTAAATCCTTAAAACACAACCCTCCCGGCATTCAACGGGAGGGTTGGCTCAATAGAAAAGGAGAAGAAGATGAGTGCTAATGCTTCATCTTACCCCTTCAATCTTATTCTTAATGTATTGGATTTCCATTAGATTCTCTTTACAGGTTTCAGGCTTTTTTTCGGGGCTGGGTAAAGCCGGCCATGACTCTGGCCAGGATCACCCACAGGAGAACAATCACGATCCCACTCAGAATCGCTTCAAAGCTCAAACCGGCATACACCACCCAACCGATAAACACGATCAGACCTGCCAGCAACCCTGCGATCAAACCGGCTTGCAAAGGGTTTGGTTTGCCGATCAGTCCGGACAGGAATCCGCCGGCGACGGGCGCCAGCATCATCGGCAGCAAACCCATCCACAGGTTCGAACCCGATGCCACCGCAGGGAGAACGCCATCCAGGAGCAATAAGATTGAAAAAGAAAAGGCCAGAATCACGACACCGCCGACCAAGCCGCCCAAGATCACTCGTTTATTCATAACTAAGGTCCTTTCAGATACCATTCCACTGTGAACCTGGCTGAATTTACAGGAAGGATGATTATCCTGAAAACGCCGATAATATCGGGCAATGCGCAATCCACCTTGCAAAAGCGACCCTTCTTGCCGGTTAATCAGTCCGGTCAGGCATCCTGGCTTCCCGCGGGAGGAACATCACACCAAGACCGGTCAGGACGCTCAACCCTGAAACGATGAAATAAACCGTAGGATATCCCGTGATCTGACTCAGGGGCGTAAATAAAATGGAACCGGCGAACTGACCAAAATACAACATGGACACATAAATTCCATTCGCACGACCGCGGACAAAGGGGGATACCTCACTTGCCAGCCAGGTCGGCAGGTTGGATAAGTTCAAACCCACACAAACACCAAGAATAACTTCCGCCAGGATGATTAAGAACCACGACTTTGCTAGTCCCATGGCAAGTAAACCGAGTCCCATCAATAAACCTGAAATCAGGAATATATTCTGGAATGACATGCGCTGTCTGATCCGGCCGTAAATCAGTCCGATCAGAAAAGCAGCCGCATTCGAAATCGCTCCCACGATTCCCACCATCGTGCTGTTTGCCCCCAGGAGACCAATCAGGTAATAACCAATAAAAATCGGCACTGTGACAAAAGCGAATTGGCTGAGGAACGTCACTGCGAAAATAAAGACCTTCTTACGGTCCAATTGAAGTTTTGCTTCAATGATCTCATCGCCGTGCTGTTTGATGGATAACGGTTCGCGAATGAAAATCCAGGCCAAAGGAAACAAGACCAGCAAAGGCAAATACGCCAGAAAGGCAAGGTGCCAGTTGATATCCGATAGAATCCCACCGAGAATAAGAAAAACAACCCCATTAAACCCTGTGATGGCGGACTGAAATCCCATAAATCGTTCCCGGGACGGGCCCTCAAAAAGGTCAGAGATCAAAGCATTGGTCGCCGTGGTCACCCCGGCAATGCCAAGTCCGACCAAAGCGCGGGAAACCAATATCATCCAAAGTGAAGGCAGTAAAAATCCGGCGCTGCCACTCAACCCGCACAGGAACAACGCTGAAACCAGCACCTTTTTTCGCCCAAACCGGTCTGTCAGGAAGCCGCTGACCGGTCCACTTAAAACCACGAACAGAGCAGGCAGCGTCAGGATCAAGGATATCCATAACGCTGCATTCGGAACGGTCTCAAACGCCTCCATCATCCTCGTTGTGCTGGGGGTAAGCGCCGCGCCACACATGAGTGCCAGCGATGCACCAAATAATAAGATAATTTTTGTAATAACGTTAACTTTCGGCAGACCTTGCAACACACCACCTCCCGGCTGAATAAGAGTTTAACCTCATTCCGGTAATCCTTCAATGAATCATGAAACAAATCATTCGGGATCCGTTTTTTTTGCAGAAACATACCAGGTCACCGTCACCATGACCACAGCCGCGCCAATCCACTGCCAGATGCTGACCAGCCGCTCATTCAGGATCAGCCATCCCATTAACAAAGCCGCTACCAGACGTACTGCTTGCAGGCTGCTCACCGCAGGTGCACCGAGTTTTCTGATCACGGTGATATTGCCGACTTTTCCCAGAATTTCGACGACGAAGGCATTAAAGGCGAGCGCCAGGCCGGCCCGCCAATCCATCGATCGAAATGCTGTCCAGTCTTCGCCGAGGAGCAGGCTGAAAATGAACATCACGACCATCATGGAGCCGATCTGGGAAATATAAAACACCTCGAAGGGCAGATGAATATTTTCCCCGCGCTTGACGATCACCATATACAACGCAATTCCGAAGGTTCCCAGAATGGCTAAAAAGATTCCGAGGAGATCTTCAAACGAAGAAAATGCAAGCGATGAAACGTTGGAAAACTCGACAAAGACCATCATCAACCCGCCCAATGTGGTCAGACATGTTGCCAGGAAAGTGAACTTCGGGATCGGGGATTTATTGATGAGCCGCTCCAGATAAACCACCAGGAATGGCGCCATCAGATTGATCAACTGCACCAGGTAGGCTTTGGTGAACCGGACGGCAAAGGTCAGGCAAATCGTTCTGAAGATGACCACGGCAACCATGACCCAGAGCGTTTTCGAACGCCAGTAGCGCTGCTCAATCCGGGGAAGCATCCGCCAGGCCATGACCGAAAAAGCTAATAGATCACTGACTGCAACCACGGCCATGCTGGGCAGACCCGCAAAGGTTTGCAGGTAGCGCAACGGGATCATGCTGGTACCGATCAGGAATTGGACGAGAAACGCCAGGAAAAACCAGGTGGAAAGCGAAGCGTTATTCCGGGAAACTTCTTTCTCATCAGTCATGTGCTGCGGCTCTCGTCTGTTTTGGAACCCATTGAAGCAGGAGAATAGCCAGGATCACCAGGAGCCCGCCCAACCATTGCTGAACACTGAGCACATCGCTGAAAATGATCGTGGATAAAATAACTGCCAGAACCGGCTGCATGGTCATAATCACGGAACTTTGGGCCGCTCCCAGTAACTGGATTCCATAATTCAGCGACAGGATCGGGATCAATGTCCCAAATAACCCCAATGAGACCAGCAACAGCCACCCCGTCAAATTATCCGGCGTATTGAACCCAAAGATAAAGCCCAATAATAACCCGACCCCCATTGCGCCGGTGAATATCCAGGTTGTCCCGACCTGTCGATCGGGTATTTGATTAAAAATTCTCTCACCCAGAATGTTATAAACGGCCAAAACAACGCCATTCAGGATCGAAAGAACCACACCCAAGCCATCCACGTGGAGGGACTGTGAAAAATCAAAGATCGTCAGGGTTAACCCAAACAAAGTCAATGGAATCCCAAGCCACCACAATTGGGAGACCGGGCGCCTTGCCGCCAGGGAATAAATGACGACCAGCGAGGGGTAGATATAAACAAGAATGGCGTACAGGGAAGTAGATAGTCTGCCCAGGGAGAGCAGCGCCAGCAGGCTGGCGGCCGAGAACACCACGCCCAAACCAACCAGACGCCAGGTTTGTTTGGGTTCCGGAGAAATTTTCTTCTTACTTGATAATGTGAAAAACCAAATTACCGGCGCAGCGATTGCAAAGCGCCAGACAGCCACCTGCCCCGGTGTCAGGTCTGTGCTGACCGGGATGAGTTTCATCAGGATCGTGGCAATAGCCAACCCGATGGCGGAAATGGTCATAAAGAGCAGACCGAGCTGCTGGTTTTTCTTCATTAATTTCTCCTGGACAAAATTACCCTTTATTATACAGGCTTTCCTCCGCACTCGTCCCATTTTGAAGGTTTCTGATAGGAATTGGTAATTGACTACATTAGATAAATATAGTATTATTTATCTAAATAGCCCATCCCCCCTGGGGGGGGTATAGAGGAGAGAAAAATGGAACATGATCATGAGGATAACATCCGGCGGCTAAAGACCATTGAAGGTCATATCCGCGGCATTCAACGGATGCTGGAAGAGGACAAATATTGTATCGACATTATCCGTCAGATCCAGGCTGTACAATCCGCCCTAAACAAAGTCAGTGCAAAAATCCTGGATGGGCACTTGAATACCTGCCTGCTGAACGCAGTCCAGGGCGATGATCCTGCCGAACGTCAACGCGTCCTGAATGAGATCACGGAAGTCTTTGACACCGCCAATCGGAGTTAATCAAAACTAAAATCACAACTCAAGGAGTATCACATGAAAACCTTAACATTTTCCGTCCCAGGTATTCACTGCAACCATTGCACCCATACCATTTCCATGGAGCTTTCGGATATCGAAGGCGTTTCCAAAGTGGAAGCGGATTTGGATACCAAAATGGTCAAGGTCACTCTTGAACCGCCGGCCGATGAAGCCAAAATACGAGCAGCCCTGGCGGAGACCAATTACCCGGCAGCGGACTGAATAGTATGTCCGAACAAAAACACATTACCCTCCCTATTTTAGGAATGACCTGTGCCAACTGTGTCGCAACAGTTGAGCGCAATTTAAAGAAAGTGGATGGGGTCGAAACCGCGAACGTCAACCTGTCTTCAGAACGGGCAGCCGTAAGCTATGATCCCGATAAAGCCACTTTGCCGGACTTCATTGCCCGGGTCGAACGGGCAGGCTACGAAGTCGCCATGGGAGAAGCCTCCCTGAAAATTAAAAACCTGACCGATACCGCCGATGTCAAACGGTTGGAAAAAGCTTTACATGGACTGGAAGGTGTGATTGAAGCCAATGTCAACCTGGCAACCGAAAAAGCCCAGGTGAGATATGTCCCGACCATTGTCAGCCAGAACGAATTACGGCGGCTGATCCGATCTGCCGGTTTTGACACCCTGGATGAAGGGTTACCGGTGGAAGACGCCGAGGCGAAGGCACGTCAGGAAGAAATTGTTCAACAAAGGCGATTACTCATCGTCGGCCTGGTCTTTACCATCCCCCTTTTCATCCTCTCCATGGGCCGGGATATGGGCTTCCTGCCAAAGGCAATTACAGAGTTGCCCTGGCTAACCTACCTGCTCTGGGCCCTGGCCACCCCTGTCCAGTTCTATGTGGGCTGGCAATATTACGTCAATGGATTTAAATCCATCCGTAACGGGTCCGCCAATATGGATGTCCTGGTGGCACTCGGTTCGTCCGCAGCTTATATCTATTCCATACCCATCACCCTCGGTCTGATTCCGGGGCATGTCTACTTTGAAACCTCGGCTATGATCATCACACTGGTCAAGCTGGGTAAGTTCTTTGAAGCCAAAGCCAAAGGCGGCGCCAGTGATGCCATTCGTAAACTAATGGACCTGCGGCCGCGAAAAGCCTATATCGTCCGTGACGGGATCGAAGTGGAAGTCCCGGTCGATGAAGTTGAAATCGGCGACCTGGTCCTGGTTCATCCCGGTGAAAAGATCCCGGTTGACGGCGTGGTCGTGGACGGCCACTCCAGTGTGGACGAATCCATGCTGACCGGTGAATCCCTCCCGGTCGAAAAATTACCCGGTGCTGAGGTCATCGGTGGGACGATCAATAAATTGGGCCTGCTTAAGTTTGAGGCAACGAAAATCGGCAAGGATACCGCGCTGGCCCAGATCATCAAGCTGGTTGAGGAAGCGCAGGCCAGCAAAGCGCCTATCCAAAACCTGGTGGACAAGATCTCAGCCATCTTTGTACCCGTGGTGATCGGCATTGCGGCTGTCACCTTTATCGTCTGGTATTTCCTGGTTCCCATCGGCGATTTCGCTGCTGTCAGCCTGTTCACCCGCGCCCTGATCAACACTGTGGCCGTGCTCGTGATCGCCTGCCCCTGTGCGATGGGCCTGGCGACGCCGACGGCCGTCATGGTTGGCACCGGTAAAGGCGCTGAACTGGGAATCCTGATCAAAAAAAGCGAGAGCCTCGAACGGGCCGGAGAGATCACCATGGTCGTTCTGGATAAAACCGGCACGATCACCCGCGGCCAGCCCGCCGTCACTGAAATCTATCTGAAAGACCCTAATTTGAGTGAGGATGACCTCATCCGGATCGCGGCTTCCGCAGAAAAAGGGAGCGAACATCCCCTTGGTGAAGCAATCACCGCTGAGGCCCATGCCCGACAATTGGAACTCAGTGAACCCCTTGGTTTCTCCGCCATTGCCGGGTTTGGTATCCGGGCGGAAATCGATGGGCAACAGGTCCTGGTTGGGAATCGCCGATTGATGTTCGATCAGGAAGTTGAAACAAGGCATCTTGATCAGGTTGTACTTGAAATGGAACTTAAGGCCAATACCGCCCTTTTGATCGCAATCAACGGCGAAATTGCCGGTGTGATCGGCGTGGCCGACACAGTCAAGGATGGGTCGCGGGAAGCGATCGAAGCCCTTCACCAAATGGGCCTGACCGTTGCCATGGTAACCGGCGACAACAAGCGCACAGCCAAAGCCATTGCCGAACAGGTCGGCGTCGATACGGTCCTGGCGGAAGTCCTCCCCGGCGAAAAGGCCGCCCAGGTTAAGCGGTTGCAGGATGAAGGCCAAGTCGTCGCCATGGTGGGCGATGGCATCAACGACGCACCCGCCCTGGCGCAAGCCGACATCGGCATTGCCATTGGGACCGGGACGGATGTTGCCATGGCTTCCGCTCCCGTGGTGCTGATCAGCGGCGACCTGCGCGGCGTACCGAAGGCCATCGCCCTATCCCGCCGCACCCTCAAGACCATCAAACAAAACCTGTTCTGGGCTTTCATCTACAACATCATCCTCATCCCCGCAGCAGCCCTGGGTTTTCTGAATCCCATGCTGGCAGCCGGCGCGATGTCCTTCAGCAGTGTCTTCGTGGTGACCAACAGCTTACGGTTACGACGTTTTAGATAAATAATCGCCAACCATCAAACCGAAACAGAAAGACAAGACAATGAAAAAACAAAAACAAAATGCTTATCTGCCGTTCATTCTCCTGGCTGCCGTGATCGTTGTGACCGTGGTCAGCCTGGTCATTGCCGGGCAGGTTCGGCAGACGAGGATTGATAACCCCGGTGAGATTGCCAGTCAGGACGACATCCCCCGATTGACCGCCAAAGAAGCCT
>DPKV01000008.1 GCA_003542325.1 Anaerolineaceae bacterium | reverse complement strand
CCTTTTTTCAGGAGACTCTTTAATACAAAATAATTGAATCAAAGGTATCCACGACCGATTATAACTTATAAAAATGAGCATCAATGGTCTATTCATAAGAGCATACCAAAACCAGTTTCGGAAATAGTAATAATCTTTGGTGGAAAATTATTGACAAGTTTAAATTTATTTTTACACTCTTAGACCAATTTACATTTCATAGGAGAAATTTTACAAAAGGCAGATGATACTCATTGTGTTCACATTGTCTTTGTCTCAGTTGTGAAATTATTTTTCCTAAATTTGAATCCCCAATACCAAATCTTCCTACCTTTTTTTCTCATTTCACCATTTCCGCGTCATCATTAACCCCGCACACCACACAAAAGGAGCACGCACACTTATGCCATCCGGAATCGCCCCCTTTCCCGAGGGGTTCCTTTGGGGAACCGCCACAGCCACACCAACTGCGGTGGTCTATGACTGGTGGGGAGTAGTCCGCCCGGGAACATGGCATTAATCGCAAAACTGATCTGGCGTTCGCAAAACAGGTGGGATATTAACCATATCGGTTAAAAACGCGCTATTTAAGCTATATGGTTAAATTGGTTATTATTAACCCATTAGGTTAAATTGTGCTAAAATAAATGTACAGTTAAGTCCCCTAAGGAAATTGACGAATGCAAATCGACAAGAAGTACATCGTGGTCATCGGTGATGTTATCTCCTCCAGGAAGGTCGAGAAAAGAAACGACCTTCAGAAAATACTGCTGGCTGTATTTAATGACCTGAATACCACTGACAATGAAAATCATCTGGTTTCTCCCTATACGATAACGCTGGGGGATGAATTCCAGGCAGTATACGAGAAAGCAGACGATTTATTCCTGGATTCGATCAGCATTCTGGAGAAAGTATTTCCCCAGAAAATCAGGTTCTCATTTGGCATCGGTGAGATCAGCACAGATATCAACCGGGACCAATCAATCGGAATGGATGGAAGCGCATTTTATCTTGCCAGAGAGGGTATTGAAAAACTCAAAGAACAAAGGGGAAATTACAAATTCAACGTCAGTGGGTTGGAAGACCCCGAGCTGGAAAAATTATTTAATAATTCCCTGTTCATTTTTTCCAACCTGCTTGAGGGATGGCATAGAAACAGATACTTTATCCTGACTAACACCATGGCAGGGAAAGCGGTTAAAGAGATTGCCAAGGCATTAAAGCTGACTGAGACAGCCGTCTATATGAACATCTATGATGGGAATATCCGGGAAATGATGGCTATCCTGGAAATCATGATCAACCATATCAACGAGAAAGTGCTGGGGAAATGATGATCATCTACCTGTTGAATGTTTTGATGCTTTCCAGGATGGGTTATACATTCGATGATGAAGGAATAACAAAAAAACAATTACCGTATTACCTGATCATCCAGGGTCTCGGTTTGGCAGCGCTGACGATTAATCGCGCCTGGGTTGTTTTATTGTTGGCTGTTGTGATTTCAAATGGGTTGATTATTCTTTGGGAGAGAAAAACAAAAAACCCCAGGATTGTCCGAATCGTCTCCCTCCTTGGATTTTCTGTTGTTTACTTTATCATCATTAATCTGACCGGAGGGATTAATTTCAACCCGGTGCTCTTATCCTGGGTCATTAAGATGATCGATAAGATTTCAATTGTGAAAGATCTCGGTCAGTTGTCCCGGATAAATGCGTATTGTCTGGGTTTTCTGTTCATCATCAATGAATCAAATACGATCATCCGGCAGTTATTTGATTGGATAAAAGTCAGTCCGCATCCTTCAGAAAAGGGTGAACAGGAAGTTGAATTAACGCCTCCCTCAGACAAGTATTTACGAATCGATGAATACAAATCCGGCAGGGTGATTGGCATTCTGGAAAGGTCCATTGTCTATTTGGCGATGCTGTCAAATGAATATTCAATTATTGGTTTTATCCTTGCCGCCAAAGCATTCGCACGGTTCAAGGAGCTTGATAAAAAGGTTTATGCTGAATATGTTCTGATCGGCACCCTGGCATCCATATTAATTACTTTGATCGCTGCCAGTTTCATTTCTGTGCTTGTCCATTAGCTGATCGGACATCAGACGACATTTTCTTCCTCCCTTCTTCCCCCTCCGCCCATTCCGCGTTATCATTAACCCCGCACACCACACCACAAGGAGCACACACACCTATGCCATCAGGAATCTACACCTTTCCCGAAGGGTTCCTCTGGGGAACCGCCACAGCCGCCCATCAGGTCGAGGGGCGCAACACCAACGACACCTGGTCTGCCTGGGAACAGGAGACGGGCCGGATCGTTGACGGCGGGACGGCTGAGATCGCCTGTGACTGGTGGGGCGGGCGCTGGCAGGAGGATTTCGACCGGGCGCAGTCCACGTTCCAGAACGCGCACCGGATGTCCATCGCCTGGAGCCGCATCCAGCCTGCGCCGGACCGTTGGGATGAGGAAGCTCTGGATAAATACATCGAGATGCTGAAGGGCCTGCGCTCCCGCAGGATGGTCCCGATGGTCACGCTGCATCATTTCAGCGAGCCGCTGTGGGTGGCGGAGCTGGGCGGGTGGGAGAACCCGGAGGTGATCGACCTGTTCGCGGCCTTCGTCCGCAAGGCGGTGGACGCCCTGAAACCGTATTGCAGCCTGTGGGTCACGATCAATGAGCCGGATGTGTATATGGCGGGCGCGTATATCGACGGCACGTTCCCACCCGGGAAGAAGGACCTTAAAATCGCTTTGCAGGTGATGTCCCGCCTGGTCCGCGCCCATGCGAAGGCCTATCGAGTCATTCACGAGCTGCAACCCGAGGCGCAGGTGGGGTCGGCTTATCACTACCGGAAGTTCATCCCGGCGACCTGGCTGCCGATGGACCGCTGGATTGCGAAAGGCTATCACCTGATCTTCAATGACCTCTTCCCGCGCACGTTGAAGGATGGGGTATTTAACGGGATATTGAAACGGGAACGCATCCCGGAAGCGGTGGGGACGCAGGATTTTGTGGGTTTGAATTATTACGCCAACGACCTGATCCGGTTCGACCTGCTGGCATCCGGGGAGGCGTTTGCCCGGCGAAGTTTCCCCAAAGAGGCACTATTGAGTGAGAACGGTTTTATCGCCAGCCAGCCTGCGGGGATGATCGACGCCGTCAAATGGGGGAGTCAGTTCGGCCTGCCGATGTTCATCACCGAGAACGGCGTGGAAGACTCGCAGGATATACTCCGGCCGCGGTATATCGTGGAACACCTGCACGCGTTATGGCGGGCGATTAACGACAATCTGCCCGTCCTGGGCTATTTTCACTGGTCG
>DPKV01000103.1 GCA_003542325.1 Anaerolineaceae bacterium | reverse complement strand
ATTATGCTAATCGATATTCGCACGCTTTCACTCATTTTCTGTATCACAACCATATTGGAAGTGCTTATCCTGTTAGTTCAATATAAATATCAAGAAGGTTCCAGCTTCACGGGATTTTTATGGTGGATTGCAGGTATAGCCCTGATTGGTTTAAATTTCCTGATCCTTTTCCTCCAGAGATATCTTCATCTTGGGCTTTTCGCTGCTGTTATCGAAAACTACGTTCTGGTTACAGGCATGTTCTTTCTTAGTCATGGGGTTCTGCTTTTCTTTCATGAATACAAAAAAAGTGTCCATTCCTTCGTTTTTGCGGGAATTTACATTGTCTCAACCACCATTGCCTATTTCTTTGGAAATATCGCCTTCCCCGGCGCAATTTCTGCGTTCTCAATTGCTCTCTTTTCATTGATTGCGGCTATTTCAGTGATTAATGAGAAATCCTATTTGAACAAACGCCTCAAAACGATCTCCGCTGGAACCTTCATTTTCAATTCACTCTTTTTTATGGTGCATGCCATCCTTTGGCTGATAATTCCTGGTCAGTCATCACCTGGATTCCCCAGTATTTTTCAACAATTCTCATATCTGCTCCTTTTTATAAACTCGACCATCTGGACTTTTGCCTTCATCTTCCTGATGAACCATAAAGTGATGCGGGAAACCATCATCTCAAAAGAAAAGTACACCCTGATGTTTGAAACCATTCCGGATGCGGTGTTGATCTCACGGCTTGATGATGGCCTGTTAACGGAAGTCAATCAGGGATTTACATTATTGAGCGGATACACTGCTTCTGACATTAAAGGTAAAAGTTCCCTGGATATCAATCTCTGGTATGACCCTGTTGACCGTTCAAGGTTCATGGTGATCCTGACCGAAACAGGCTCAATAGAAAACATGGAAATTCAATTCAGGAAAAAGAATGGCCGGCTGCTGATTGGTCTGCTTTCAGCCCGCGCCATTGATATCGATGGCGTTCCTCATGCATTGACCGTGGTCAGGGACATCACAAACCGGAAGAAAATGGAAGAAAAGCTGCGGGAAAACGAACAGAAATATCGTTTCCTGACGGAGAATTCCGGAGATGTCATCTGGCATATCAATAAAAGCCTCCGGATTGATTACATCAGCCCGGCCGATGAACAGATCCGAGGTTTCAAACGTGAAGAAGTGATCGGAACGCAAATATGGTCCATCTTCAAACCGGAAGGCATCCAACTGGTACGGGAAAAGATAGAACACCATCGTGAAAAAGAAGAAGTCGGCAACAATATGATGGTATCCCGATTTGAAATCGAACAGCGATGTAAAGACGGAAGCTGGATCTGGACGGAGATTGTCGCCGCGCCACATTATGACAATTACGGCAACCTGGTCGGTTACCATGGCATCAGCCGTGATTGCTCCGAGCGGAAGCAATTGTTGGATCAACTTTATAAACAGGCTACCATTGACGAACTCACCCAGGCACCCAATCGCAGACATTTCATGAACCTGGCTGAAATTGAACTCCGCCGTGCGAAGCGCTATCACCACCCCTTATCTTTGGTTGCCATTGACTTTGATTTGCTGAAGGAAATCAACGACACATACGGTCACATGGCTGGCGACCGTGCGCTGTCTGTGTTTACAAAAATTGTCAATCAAATCATCAGGGACGTGGACGTTCTTGGCCGAATTGGCGGTGATGAGTTCCTGTTGCTGCTCCCGGAAACAGACTCTCCGGGTGCTGCCCTGGTCATGGAAAGAATCCAGGACGTCCTCGCTTCTTCCCCGGTTTACATTGGGAAGAAAAACTTCAATATCTCAGTCAGTGCCGGTATCGCCAGCATTCAGGATTGGTCAGATACACTGGAAGACCTCTATAATCGAGCAGATAGCGCGTTATATGAATCAAAAGATCAGGGTGGAAAAAAGATCACTTGGCAGAATTTACGCAAGTGATCTTCGCAATAATGTGCTTTGATTGATTCTGTACAAGCGGCGGTTCGGTTTACCCTCAGATTGGATGGAAGACATTCGCCTGACAGCATTTATAAATTTCACGAGACAGGAATGTCCCGACAATTTGGGGGTCGAATTGTTTTCCTGATTGTGAACTGATTAATTCGAGCGCTTCCTGTTCGCTCATGGCCTTCCTGTAAGGGCGATCAGATGTAAGTGCATCCCACACATCGGCAACGGCTACCACCCTGGCAAAAATTGGAATTTCCCTGCCTCTTAGCCCGTAAGGATAACCGCCGCCATCCCAGCGCTCATGGTGAAATAGCGGGATGACCTTCGCAGGTTGATAATCCTTTTGTGATAACAACCATTCGTGTGCATAGAGGGGATGTTGTTTTACTACCTGATATTCATACGCAGTCAATTTCCCGGGTTTGTGCATGATCTTCTCCGGGATTCCCAGTTTGCCGATATCATGCAACAATGTGCCATACTGAATGTAAGCCAGATCTGATCTGCTGAAACCCAGACACTGGGCTAATTTTAATGAGAATGCTGTTACTCTGAGGGTGTGGTCTGTGATTTCATTATCATAAAGATCCATGGCCTGAAGCCACCGTTCGACTTTCTTATCATAAACCATTAATAATTCCTGCTTCATCTGCGTAAAATCACAGGAACGCAGGTCGATTTGCGCCGAATTTGACCTGGAATTCAGAGCTTGAAGATAGTCTGTAGAGAATTCTTGAACTTCCATCATCATTATCTTTTCAGTAAATTCTTATAATGTAACGATAATCACCAATGAGTAACTAACACAGTAATAGTATCCATTACGAATGGCTTCAAAACAGTCTTCCCGGAGATTAATTTTTTCTAAGAATACTAGAGTCTCCTGAAAAAAGGGTGCAANNCATCCCACAAAACGCCTGAAATTGTGCATGTTTGTGGGGATTCAACAAGATCTTTTTCAATTAAGTGACCTTTTTTCAGTGGAGTCATACTAACAATTCTCACAGAGTTATTAATCTCCTAAAATTCTTTTATATTAATTTTCGGGGCAAATCTTACTGCCGCAATAATTTTCGCAACTAATGATCGTTGATCAGTTCTTTATATAACTGCTGCGTTTTCTCTGAAGGCAAGACATTGAATTTATCCTCCAACTCAAGGCAGCAGGTTTCATATTGCCGAATGATTTCCGCTTTATTACCAGCCTCGGCATGGATTTTCATTGCCAGACGATGCGCATCCTCATTAACCGAGTCTTCCTCCAGGGACAACTCACAATACTTCAAGGCGGACTTGAGCACACCTTTATCAAAATAGAGTTGGGCCAGTTGCATCAGGGCAATGACGTTTTGCTGTCGGAATTTCTCGCGATCCGGTATGACCCAGAAAGCATCAACCTCCGGCAGATAATCTCCTTTGTATTGCTGGACTGCGTGTGAAAGGTGTTTAATTTTCTCGTGGGCGACTTCCGCCTCCTGGGCTCTTTTCAGCGCCATATTGAATATCTCAACATCATAAGTGTAATCCAGCATCGGGTTGAATCGGTAAATCCCTTCGGATAACAGGATGACATGTTTGCCAACTGCACTCCTGAGCCTGTATAAGGTATTCTTGAACCGAATGTCCAATTCGTTTATCGAAGCATCCGGCCACATATATAAGCCCACCTGCTCCTTGGTCAACCCCTCGGGATTTGCCAGAAAGACAAAGAACATTTCCCTGGCTGCATGGACCTGCCAATCACTGGTGGTGACCAGCACATTTTTTACCCAGACTTTTTCTGATCCAAAAGCCTGAATTCGAATCTTGTGAGGAATATCAATAAGATTCTCATCCGAAAGAACCTTAATAAAACTCTCCACTACTTTCGGATCAAAATGTGCGCCGGACTGGGAGACGATCAGGTTTAGAGCTTCTTCCCTGCTGAGCGCTTGCCGGTAAGGCCGGTCAGAGGTCAATGCATCCCAGACATCGACAATCGAAAACATCCGAGCAACAAGAGGGATATCCTCACCCGATAAACCTAAAGGATAGCCGGTGCCATTCCATTTTTCGTGATGATAATAGGGGATTTCAAGAGCCGGCTTTAATATTTCAATCTGTGAAAGCCATTTCTTGGCAAACAACGGGGATCGTTTTACAACGTCAAACTCCTCATCTGTCAATTTACCCGGTTTTGATATGATTTCATCCGGGATGCTGATTTTCCCAATATCATGCAATAAAGCGCCTCGACGAACATTGACCAGTTGATCATCATCCATGCCCATTTCTTTGGCCAGCGCTAACGCCATCTCGGTCACACGTTCCGTATGCCCGGAGGCTTCCTTGTGTTGTGTTTCAAATGCGGCAGCCCAGGCTTCAATTGTTCGGTCATAGGCGTTTAAAGCTTCTTCTTTGAGGTATTGAATTTCGCGTTCCTTATCCAACAAGTTAATGAATGCCCCAAGCCTGTTGCTGAGAATTTGGAGAATGGTCAGGTTCTGTTCCCGTTCTTCTTCAGCAAGGGCTTCCAATGCGTCTGCTGGAAAATGGAGCTCAATCTTTCCATATTCCTTTTCTCCCCAGTGAATCTCAGAGACGGAAACAACAGACCCTTCTTTGAATCTTTTTGAGAAATACTCGGTGTTATTGAGGACTATTTTGCTCGATATGGATTCGGGGTTAGGTAAAAAATCCGGAATGCCCATCACAAGTTTGTTCAGGTCGTCATCACGTATCTGACCATCCACTCCGGCTGTCCATCTGGCCCAATTTTTTTCAAGTGTCTGGAGACATTCTCTGAATTCTTTTTTCTTTTTCACGTTACCTCATAAAAGATGCTCAACATGATCATCGAACCTGCTTGTGTTATTGATGGTTCGCTAAATACTATTGCAAGATTCGTGCAAACTTTTAGTAAATTCTCATATTTTTAATTTTCCTGCTTATTATTTGTTAATCTTTAATTCTGTCATTGGGAGACGATCTTAAGAAAATATGGGGAGGTTGATAAAGTCGGTATCCACTAAAACAACAATCTTTTCAAGAGAGCGCTTTTTCAATCGTGAACCTACGAAGTCCTCAAAATTAATATTCGGTTTAATTACCTGAGTCTGTTAAAGTCAAACAAAATTTATTCGTTCTTTACTCTTTCATTTTATCTCATTCTGGACTCCAAATCAGGACTCTTTAGGAATTTGAAGATCGCCAGGGAATAATCAGAATATTTTGAATAGCAAAAAAGAAATTTTTAGGTTTTTCTTAGCGTGTTCTGAGACTCCTTACCCGTATAATATGACCGAATATTAATTTAATGCATGTGTATTTTTAATTTACAGGTGAATATTTGAGTAACATTTTACATTTGAATGATCGAACTTTCTTAGTCTTAATTAATCCTTACTTATCTGTGTCACATAAGCACCTATCTTTTCCTCACTTTAGGAAGACTGTGATAATATGAGAACTTTTAACCACGTTTCAACTCTTAAACCAATTCTTGCGTTTTTATTGGCAGCCACCTTCTTCATGGGAAGTGCAACCCAGACATACCAGGTCGAAGCAAAATTTGATAACCAGGAAAGTGCGATTTCCGGGATCTA
The DNA here is from genome assembly GCA_003542325.1 of Anaerolineaceae bacterium. Classification (GTDB taxonomy): domain Bacteria; phylum Chloroflexota; class Anaerolineae; order Anaerolineales; family Anaerolineaceae; genus Brevifilum. The sequence continues at coordinate 4,629 of DPKV01000103.1, read as the reverse complement.
CACCCTGGCTGATTTCGATTACCAAACGGATATTAACTTCCAGGGAGTCGATGAAACGCGAACGTTTGGAATAACATTCCCAAAGAATTGGGCGTTTTCCGAACCCGCCCTGCTGACAATCAGTTTCAGTCACTCGGATGTGTTGGATCCCGCATCCAGTCTCTTTGTGGATTGGAATGGTGAGCGAATCGGCACTACTGGATTATCCGATGACAATGCGCAGCTCGGAACCCTGGAAATTACCATTCCGGCAGAGAAGTTGATCCAGGGATACAACGCGTTAACTATTGGTTTCTTTATGGGCGTGTCCGAGGATTTCTGTACCGATTATAAAAACCAGAGCGTTTGGGCTGTCGTCCATAACGACACTTCGATCGCAATAACACCAGTTATCATCGCAAGAGAAACCCAACTTAATACCGCGCCTGATATTTTAGTTGATTCGAGTCTCCTTGCTGATAACACGGTGACTTTGATCGTGCCAGCCTCCCCTTCACGCCAACACCTCAACGCATTAGCTGTCACCGCGACCAAATTGGGTCAGTTAGCCGACTGGCGAAATATCAGCGTTCAAACCATGACAATTCAGGAAGCCAGGGTAGCCAAACCCACCGGAAACCTGATCCTGTTCGCGACCCTGGAGGAGATCGAGAGTTTCTCGGCAGGCCTGCTGCCGGAAATCAATATTATTTATGACCAGTATTCTGAACTTAACCCTTTGGAACAGGACGATGGGGTGATTAGCCTTCAGAAATCTCCTTTTGACAATGACTATCATCTTTTAGCCTTGACTGGAGAGACACCTGACGCCATGGAAAAAAGCGCCCGAGCCGCTGCATTTGACGAGTTGTATGAACAATCGAATGGCACCTGGGCGGTTGTTAGACACCTGACGGATATCTCGGAGAGTGTATCCAATCCACTCGCAGTGTCTTTTGCCGATCTGGGCTATCGTGACCAATCGGTTACGGGTACCCGTGAACAAACCATCCAGTATTCTCTTCCCATTTCAACTTTATGGACTGTGGACAGCGAAGCGTGGATTGATCTTCATTTCACTCATTCGGAATTGATCAGTCGCGACTTATCCCCAGTCACTGTGCTGATCAATTCAATCCCTATTGCAAGTTTTGAACTGAGTTCCGCAAATGCTGAGGATGGTTATAAAGAAATTCGTATCCCGCTCCGCTATTTTAATGTCGGCGATAATATCATCACCTTCAAAGTGAACATGCAGTTTTCCGACGATGTAATGCTGATGCAGGAAAGTTGTATGCCCGGAGCTACTCCTCGTGCGTGGCTTAATATCAACGCAGATTCCACCATCCGCCTTCCGGACGTAGCGAAGAAAATATCACTTGATTTGGGTCATTTCCCTTACGGTTATTCGGACCCCTTTACATTCAACGGCTTTGTTTTCGGTGTGCCATCCACACTGGACAACACCGGCATGAACGGTCTGGCGGATATTGCCGTTACCTTTGGCAAAGCCACATTCGGCAACCCCGCCTCAATTGACCTTCTATTCCTGAATGAAGACTTGACCCAGTTTGATGGGTATACCCATGTTGTTTTATTGGGCACTACTGAAACCATGGTCAACGAAACATTAAATGGATTATTGCCCTTACCCCTGGATGAGGAAACAGGCCTTCCCCAAAACAATTCTTCGGTCCTCATTGTGGAAACACCTTCCGGTATCCAAACGTTTTTGGAAACCTTCCAAAGCGATCAACTAACGCCATATCTTGTATTGATCTCAAACGAAATGGCAGGAATTGAAATGGCAGGAGAATTCCTGGCTGATCCTGCAGTACGATATACTTTAAATGGGAATGCAGCAGTTATCACTTCTGTTGAGAATGCCAGTTCCTATCAACTCGAGACAACCGGTAATTCATCCGGGGAATTGCCCCAGGCAAGCAACGAAGAGCCTTTTGCAATTCTGACTAATTATCAATCCATTTGGGTCGTCAGGGTAGCAATAGGAATGGCAGGCCTTTCACTGGTCATCTTGCTCATCGCGCTGTTCCGAAAAAAACCATCATCTAAAGAATCGTGAGAAACAATATGAAGAATACAAACGAACTGCTTACTCGTAAATTGTTTTTATATATCATTCTTCTTGTGGTTTGGGGAGCTGTAAGTAATTTCTTGCTGATTCGCTTCAGCCCAACCATAGCAGTTTTAGGGATCGCCCTAAATCTGTTCACCCTCGTCTTCTCACTTGCGAACCTTTTCCCCAGCGCCACCTGGGTAGGTTTTGTTTTGAGCGTTGCCCTCTTCACCGGCGCCGGTTACAGTCTTCTCAATGTCACCCAGAACTTCCTCATGTCGTCGGGTGTTGGCGCAATCATTTTCCTCATTACCGCATTTTTCGCTGAATTAAATGTTCGGAAACTGCATCAAATCGATGAGAATTACAGCCGTTTACAGCAGGTTACCGATTCCCTGGTTATCTACGACAGGCAGACATCCCTGATGCGCTGGAAATTCGCCGAACAGGCTTTGACAACGGAAATCCTCCGGGGTCGTCGATATCATAGCGATGTTTCGCTTGTCCTTTTTGACTATCGCCAAAAGGATCAAATTTCAAAGTCTGACCTCCTGCGGATAAACAAGGTCATGGCTGAGGCGATTCATGACAGTATCCGGACCCACATTGACGTTGGGTTTATCAATGGCCGGATTGGGTTGATCCTCCCCGAAACGCCTCTCGATGGCGCTTTGATTATAACAACTCGTTTACTTCAGAAGTTTAATCGACTTGTCGACGCCCGGATTGTTGCTGGTGTCGCTAATTTCCCTGATGATGCAATTACGGATGAAGACCTGGTTGACCGTGCGAAAACCGCGGTTATGTTTGCCCTTAATTCCGAGCAGCCTGTGGTGGAATTTGCGTCAATTGAAAGTGATGATGCATCTCCTGTGCATGAAGAGTTCAATGAAAAACCCTATCCGGAAGTCGATCAGACCGATTCCGTCACCCGCGATGATTATGTCACCTTGCTCGAAGATATCGATCTGGGAGAAAAGGAATGGATTGCCTGGGTTGAAGGATTCAACCAAATGGCGGATCTGGTCAAAGTTGAACGGAAATTAGGAGAAGTGGACCACATTGAATCAACGGAATTCCTCTTCCTGCAATCCGATTACCTGGTAGTCAAGTTCAAAACAACCCTCACTAACCTTTTCGGTGAAGAGGATCCCCTCCCGGGTTGGGAAATTAAAAAATCCAATCCTGAATATCGTTATTTACTCATCTCACTCAAAGAATAACCGGAAGAAATCGAAGAACACCATTATCGGTAAGGTTGACGAATATTTCTTCACTCTGATAAGAAACCTGGGATATAACCCCAATGGACAAAAATATTGGTACGCACGAACCGCCATTTTCCGGGAATAACAACCCCGAATTAATAAGACGAATGCTCCCCGAAGCCCTTGCACGGGCCTTGAGCATCGTTCCCCTAGGCATTGCCAGAGATGAGTTGTGGATCGGGGCAACTAAAGTATTATCACCCATTGACCTATCCACCCTTGAACAAGGCCTTCGATATCCAATCCGCATCTTTTTGATCGGTTATTCCCAGGTCATTCGTTTGCAAGCCCAACTCTACAATCAGGCTGATCCCCGACCTCCATCTCTTCCACTTGAAGTCCTGCTGGATGTATTGGGAATCGAAAAGACGCTACTGACCAGGGGACAACTCTCCCCCGAGACACAGTCTTTGTCCCAAGTCTTTTATAAATGGCTGCAGGATGATCAGATAACGACGGCGCAGTGGTCTCAATTGATGAGCATGGTTTATTATTTGCCCACCAAAGACATAATTCAGCCCTCCTCAATTAATACATTAGCAGCTTTTCTTGATATTGATCCAGCCTTAAGACGAGAAGTGCAATCCTACATTCCATTATGGTGGGCAAACCACACCTTATTTATTGGAATCAGCGAACCGGACCAGATCAATAAGGTTCAGGCCATCACAAATAAATGGCCTTGCCGGACTTCTCTGATTGTCCTCCCCGAGCAGTTATTAAAGAAGATAAAACGAACGCATGAGAGCCGGGGTTTATTTGCACCGGAATTCCGGGATGAACACGTCGCGGAAGCATTATTACAATTGGGGAAGGTCACTGAGGAAGAGGTTCAGGCAGCCTTAACCCTTAACCGCAGGACCGGTGAAACAATTTGCAACGCGCTATCCACATCACAACCGGATATCCAATTTCAGTGGCTTGAAACAAAAGCCAGGTTATCCGGAACGACGGCAATCCACGAAAGTGATCTGCCTGGTCACTTTGATCAAATATTGGAAGCGCTATTCAACATTCTCCCTTATGAGATTTGCCGGATGTTGAAAGTCCTCCCGCTGAATTTTATGAACGAAGTTCTGGTTGTCGGCCTCGCAAAGCTTCACCCAGGCTTAATCGATATCTTAAGCGAAATCAGTGGGTACCCAATCGAGACCCGGTTAATGACCGACGCGACCATCATTGGTCGTCTCGCCCAAGTACAATTCTCCGAATCGAATTTGCCCGATTATAAGATCGGCATTCCTCAGATTAACTCATTTTTGGAAACCTCCCACATGGTTCAACCGGATCAGATTCAACGGATTG
>DPKV01000128.1 GCA_003542325.1 Anaerolineaceae bacterium | reverse complement strand
AAGGCAGACTTCCCCCTGATGGGGGATCTGGAAGGAAGGCGAAGGTGGTGAAGCCACTGGGATTTTCCTTGAGAGCCAAGCAGTCCCCGGCATCGACCACTAATAGAGGCTTGAAGGATAGATAGAAATCCTGACGTTTATCGATTGCTTGCATTGTAAAAATTCCTTATATGTATCAACCTTCAGGCTGTCTGAATATCGTAATTGTTGTGACCCGCAGGTCGGTTGATAATTATTTTCAAATGGTTCTGGCGCTTGCATCCATTGTCCTTTCAGATCTGTTGTCACTTGGGGTGTCAGTTGTAGGTTAAATAAAACCGGTCACGGCAAAGTCCCGAGACCGGTGAATGATTGGTTTGGATGGAATCTGCTGGCGAACGGTTGGAACACCGCATCGTCCGGCAATTGATTAATCCAAAGGGGAAATTAAATCAAAAAGCCACAGGATATGAGCGCACCCGTGGCCGGTAAGTAAATGCAGGTTGGAAAAGGACCTTCTATTGCAGGGTAGAGGCGCGTTCATACAGGGGTTGCGATTCAAATACAATGACTTTAGCCATAAAAAACGTGCCTCCTTCTTTCTTTAAATTCCAGTGATTACTTACAGGCCTATTGTAGCCGAAACAATGTTCCTATCAAGATAGTCCACCAGATGATTTCCATCCTGGCCGGGTGGGCAGGGACTTTACAAGGTTTCAATTTCTTCACTGAGACTCTGGCGAAGCTGCTGTGCCAGGATGTTGAATTCGTTTGCATATTGCATGTCCGGTGTGCGCGGCCGGGAGAGGGTCACTTTGAGGTCCAGTTTGATCGTCCCCGGGCGGGAGGAGAGGACCAGTACCCGGTCGCTCAGGTACAGCGCTTCGGATATGGAATGGGTCACCATCAGGACGGTCTTTTGCCGGGCCTGCCAGATATGGAGCAGTTCGTCACCCATCCGTTCACGGGTCAGGGCGTCCAGTGAACCAAAGGGTTCGTCCAGCAGGAGCATATCCGGGTCCTGCATCAGGGAGCGCGCAATCGCCACCCGCTGCGCCATCCCGCCGGACAGGTCCTGGGGGTAGGTTTTCTCGAACCCTTCCAGCCCGACTAACTTTACCAGTTCCATCGCCCGGTCGTGAATGGTCTCCCTGGAGACGCCTTCCAGTTCCAATGTCAGGCCGACATTATCGATCACCCGCCGCCAGGGCATCAGGTTGGCTTTTTGGAAGACAAGGCCCACCTTGGGTTGGGCCGTATTGTAGTGGACATTACCTTCGGTTGGCGGGACCAGCCCGGCCAGCACGCGCAGCAGGGTGCTCTTCCCGCTGCCGGAAGGTCCGATCAGCGTGACGAACTCGTTTTCGAGCAGGGTGAAGCTCAGGTCGTGCAGGGCATGCAGCACGCCGCTGGCGTCGCTGAAAGTGACACCGAGGTTCTGAACCGTCAAGGTCGTTTTAGGGGATGAAGTCATTGGTGAAGGCTTGCTCCAGATCGAGGGATTGGAACAGCAGACCCATATCCAGCAGGACGGTCTGCATATTTTTCCAGCCGGTGGGATCGCTGTAACCAGGTTGATTGGTCTGCCAGAGTTTGATGGATTCCGCCAGGATCTCACGCTGGACGGTTTCGTCCGCGTCGGCCAGGTTTTCCACATAGGCCATGCTGATCTGATAAGCTTCGTCAGGGTCGGTCGCCGCATCAACAATACCCTGGGTGAGGGCGGCGATAAAGGCCCTTAATTTTTCGGGCTGCCGGCTGACCATCTTTTCGTTGGTTACCAGGCCGTTGGCGACCAAATGCAAATAGTCTGCCACCCGGATGATATCCACATCTTCTCCCTGCGAGTGGAGGACGACGGGCTCATTCGCCAGGTAGATCACAGCTGCTTCCACCTGGCCGGTGACCAGAGATTCAACCTGGTTATATCCGATGGAGCGCAGGTCAATATTCGATTCGCTGAGGTTTGCAGCGTTCAACAGGGCGTTGAAACCGATGTAACTTGCGCCGTAAAGGCCCGGAATTCCTACGATGGTGCCCGGCAGGTCCTGGGGAGTGGTGATCCCGGCTTCCGCCAGTGAAACCACGCCGACCGGGTATTCCTGGTACCAGGCGGCGACATAGACCACGGGCAAGCCCTGCTCACGGGCCAAGAGAACCTGCTCGCCGCTGGCGATGGCGAAGGTTTGTTCCCCTGCGCCAACCAGGGCGACGGCATCCGTTTCGTTGCCATATTCAAGGGTAACCTCAAACCCGGCATCCTCAAAATAGCCTTTTTCGAGCGCCACATAGATGGGCGCAAACTGGATATTGGGGATGTACCCGAGTGTCAATCGCGTGGCAACGAGCGCTTCTTCCGTGGGCTGGGTGGTCTGACAGGCCGACAGCCCCAGGGTGAGAATCAGGATGAACCCAATCAGGATAAGTTTTGTTTGGTGTTGACGCATTTCTTCTCCCTTCAACTTCTTTTTTATACTATTCCAATTCCTGCCGCCAGGATTGCCATGCCAACAGGCGGGTTTCAAACAATAAGACCAGGCTGTAAAGAGACATGGCCATGATAATCAAGGTGAGCACCGCCACGAAGACCAGGGCGGTATCATACTGCCCGCGACCGACGTTGATCAGGAATCCCAGACCGCGGTCCGCGCCCACAAACTCACCGACCACTGCACCAATGACGGACAGGGTGGCCCCAACACGCAGCCCGCCGAGGAAAACCGGCAGAGCAGCCGGCACTTCCAGCTTCAGGAAGGTCTGGGTCGGGGTGGCCTTCAGGGACCGCATCAAATCCCGCAGGTCTTGCGGCACTTCCCGCAGGCCGACGACGGTGTTGATCAGGACCGGGAAAAAGACGGTCAGGGAGCTGATCAGGACCTTGGAAAAAATGCCAGGCCCGAACCAGATCACGATCAGGGGGGCGATGGCGACGGTGGGGATGGATTGGCTGGCGACGAGGTAGGGGGAAATCAGTTTTTCCAGGGCGGGTGACTTGGCCAGCAGATACCCAAGGATGGACGCGATCGACCCGCCGAGGCACAACCCGGCGATCACTTCCAACAGGGTCGCCAGGGCATGGTAAAGGAGCTGCCCATCGGTGAGTGATTTAAGGAAACGCTGCCAGACCAAACCGGGCCCGGGAAGGATGAAGGCCGGAAGCTGGATCAGTTGCACCAGCAAGGCCCAAAGGAGTACCGCCGTGGCAAGCGAAATGACCAGGAAGAGGATCCGCTTCCATGAACCTGGCTTCTGGCGTTTTAATTGAGGTTGTGTTTCAGGTGACATACAAAGTGCCCCGGTAATAGGTTACGGGGCACGGGCGGACATCCTTGGGATGTGGGAACCTTCTTTCATTCGGACTGTTACCGCCGGCACCGGAATCGAACCGGTTCATGCATTCTCATGCTCGTGGGCTTACCCGTTTCCGGGATTACCACCGATCGGGATTTGGGTCAGAGACCCGCACCCTGCCCCGAAGGTTATAATTCTGTATTGATTAAAAAGTATATCTGGTGAATGGACTGCTGTCAATTGCTTGCTGAGGAAGCTTGCTGAGGAAGAAGGGCATGGTGAGTGGGGAATGGTGAATTAAGGGATTTAATCATTATCTGAAATGCACTTCCCTGATTGCTTCACACCGCGAACAGAGTAATTACTTAACCTAATCCCTTACTTGATTGCTTGGTGGTTCAAACAGTCGTTATAATTAGGGGAGATTGCTGAGATTGATTGCAATGATACACAACCTTGTCATCGCGAGGAGCACCCGCAGGGTGCGACGTGGCGATCTCGATAAAGCATTGGATAAAATAACTAATGGTAATTGGAAAGTTCTTCCGAGATTGCCACGTCGGCTGCATCGCAGCCTCCTCGCAATGACAAACTGTTATTTTCTGTAACTGGTCGACACGACTTGTAACAAATAAGATTCATTGATTACTGGAGCGCTATGCCCGTCAACCTGATCGACATCCAGAAGAAACTTGCCTCCTTTTCCCACCAGGCCAAAGCGCATCACCAGCGTGTGGTGAGCCGCCTGGAAACGCTGCAAGAGCGCTTGCTGGCGTATGCGGACCGGCTGGATGAGATTAAGTTTATGGTTAACCATGAAGCCGAGACCAACCCGCGCCTGCGGTGCGCCGTGCCGCTGGACGAGCCGCTGGATTCGGTCATTCCGGTTAGCTCCTTACCTGAGCGGATTTCGCTGGCTGCTGCGGACGGCTCACAGATCAACCCTTCCCACCACGCCCGGGTGCCGTTTTCCGTGATCAACGTTGGCGTGGTCACGATGGCGTGCGGGTCAGGTGAGACTCCAAAAGTAATTACGGAGAGTGCTTTACTGGATTATGATACGGTCCTCCAACCTGAAGGCGGGATGCTTTCTGAGGGCGGCGTCGCCATGAAACGGGACCTGCGTGAACGTGTCTTGCTTTTGGAAGTTGTTGATGATTTACCCGCACCTGCCATTGCCATGGTGGACGGCCCGCTTGAGCTGATTCGCGACCCACAGGCTATGGGCGGCTTTGAATCCTTTGTGGTGGAGTATGAGACTATCCTGACGGGGTTTTGGCAGAAAGGGCTGACCCTCCTGGGGTATATTGATAAATCACAGAACAACCTGGTTGGCCGCATGTTGTCGATGATCCCATCGGATACAGCGGAAGAGCGTGATAATCACAAAGAGTCAGATCGAAATTTATCGGGTGTGCGCGATATCCGCCTGATGGAAACGCTGCTGGGGAATCCCGGCGACCGATCGGCAATCTTTGAGGTTTATTCCCGCACGGCATTGAGCTTCAGGCCGGAACTGCGGTTGCATTTTTTCTATCTGAATGTCGGTGCACCGGACCGGCCTCACCTCGCCAGGGTGGAGGTCCCGGCCTGGGTGGCGAAGGATAAGGAAAAGGTTGCCCTGATCCAGGCCGCCCTGCTCGACCAGACTCAGATGATGGGTTCCCGGCCCTACCCCTACCTGCTGCATCGGGCGCACGAAGAAGCGTTGATTTCGCTGGATGAGCACCAGTGGGTGGAGGAGTTGATTGTCAAGGCATTTTTGGAAGACGGACTGGATGTTGGCGAATTATCCAACAAGCAATTCCTGAAGGATATGGATATGAAAAAGACGAGGTATCAAAGATGAGCGGGATAGAAATTGGACGGCTTTTACGCTCCGGTACGACCGGGTTTGTGGTGGGCTGCAAAGTCCAGCAGAGTGGTGCGCCCAGTTTTGGCGCCATGGTACGGGTGCCGCTGGAAGAGGGGTACCAGGTTTACGGACTGATCTATGATATCCACATTGACGATGACGGCCTGATCCGCCAGTTGATCACTGCCGAGAACATCTCGGAGGAAGTCCTTCGGGATAACCGCGAGAACCGCACTGTCCCGGTGGAGATCGGCGTGCTGGCCCTGGGCTATGAAGAGAACGGGCAGGTCGCTCACCTGCTGCCACCCCGGCCGCCGCTGAGTCTGGATGTGATCTATCTCTGCACGCCGGAGGAAGTCGTGCGCTTTACCGGCGCGGGCCGGCTGGGCTATTTGCGCCAGATCCTGCGCGACCCGAAGCTGCCCACGGATGAACTCCTGACAGCGCATCTGAGGCAGGCCCGGGCCGCGCACGAAGCAGGTGGCGATCAGGGCTGGTTCGGCGAAGCCGTGCAGGAGGTGATCGCGCTGCTGAAGGATGACCGTCAGCGGCTGATGGCTGTGCTGGCCGCGGCGAGTGAGATTTGACGCTTTGTTGGTAAGGAAGCGAGGGAAAAATGCCTGAATACAAATGGCGACCAATTGAGGATATTCCTGAGGGCCTCTACACCTATTCCGATCCGGATTTACGGGCTTTGGAAAATGAATGGCAGGAAATTCGCACAAAGACATCCGATGAGGTCTTAGAAAGGATCCTTACTGAGATCAAACGTGAATGGGCGATCGAGACCGGGAAAATTGAAGGTCTATATACCCTGAGTAAAGGAATTACGAAAACCCTGATTCAGCATGGCATCAGTGCCAGGTTGATTCCGCAGGATAGCACCAACCTGGGGCCACTTCAATTGACTGAATTGTTGAAAGATCAACAGGAAGTGATTGAAGGGCTGATGGATTATGTCTCTCAGAGCAATTCTTTGACTCTTCATTACATTCGGCAAATGCACCAGGTGTTTACCCGCCATCAGGATAGTACCGAGGCCATCACAGAAGATGGCAAGCGGGTGAATATTCCATTACTAAAAGGCGACTGGAAAAAGTGGCCAAATAACCCGTTGCAAGATGATGAAACCATCCATGAATACTGTCCCCCCGAACAAGTTCAAAGTGAGATGGAACACCTGCTGGCATTGCATCAAGAACATTTGGAGAAACAAGTCAGTCCGGAAGTGGAAGCTGCTTTCTTACATCATCGTTTTACCCAAATTCATCCCTTCCAGGATGGAAATGGAAGAGTCGCGAGAGCATTGGCTTCGCTGGTTTTAGTACAAACAGGTGATTTTCCATTCGTTGTAAAAGATGACGAGAGAGCGATCTATATTAAAGCTTTGGAAGAATCTGACAAAGGTGATTTAACAAATTTGATTGAAATAGTGGTTGAAAAACAAAAGGATTTACTTTACAACGTATTACGAAAATCGCAAGACCAAGATTATCAAGAAATTTATGTTAACTTTGAAGAACGAGTAAATGGATACATATCAGAGGTAGAGAACTTAAGGAAAGAAGTAGAACGCTCAAATAAGATAACTGAAATCTGGAAGCAGTCTCTTAATGAACTTATGGCTCAATATGAACAGAAAATTAAAAAGGATGGGCTTTTAACAGGTTCCCTTATCTCACATTTTAACGAAAACTATCGACAGGTAAATACTAATTCTACGAACATTTCATTAGGGGCTACACCTCAAATAATCGGAAACGTGAAAATTTTTAATTTTCAAATTCGCTTTCCTAATCAGAAGGACCGTTATATCCTTGATGTAAAAGTTTCAGAAATTGTTGATGGTGAAATCAAATTATGTGTATTGTTACTGATGGGAAGTAATGGGCAAGTAATTGATTCATTTGAAACATCATCGGTAAAAGATTTTCGATTAGCAGACTTTCAACTTAGGAAATGGTTTAAAAGTTCTTTTGGAAAAATAGTTTCGGATTGGCTAAATGTATAATCTGATCGGAATTGAAAATATGGAAAATAAAAATGTCTAAGGAATTACATTCGCAAAGCCACATCGGCCGTATCATTGGCGGCGGGTTGAAGGCCAACCTGCAAGCCCGATTGGAAGTCCCGGCACAGATCGTCAAGG
>DPKV01000202.1 GCA_003542325.1 Anaerolineaceae bacterium | reverse complement strand
GCGAAGCGGAACGCACGTGACGGAAAGCATTGCTTTATCTGTCACGTATGTCGGCTTCGCCGCCACACATGACCTACATTTAGTGTCTTTTTCAGAAATCTGTTTACTTAATCGAAACACCTTGTAGGTCACGTGCCATGGAGCGAAGTGGAACGCACGTGACGGAAAGCATTGCTTTATCTGTCACGTATGTCGGCTTCGCCGCCACACATGACCTACATTTAGTGTCTTTTTCAGAAATCTGTTTACTTAATCGAAACACCTTGTAGGTCACGTGCCGTGAAGCGAAGCGGAAAGCACGTGACAATAATTCTCACTCTCTGTCACGTATGTCGGCTTCGCCGCCACACATGACCTACATTTAATTTCATTTTTGAGGGATATTAGTGTTTCGTAAATCACGTACCGCGCCAGCTCGCGTGACAGAAGAGAGTTTATTTTGTCATGTATTTTGGAGAATCATATAAAACATTAAGATTTTTGTACAATAATTAACTATGTATAAAAAGACAAATTAGGTATACTTAGTACGTAATAAATGCAAACGGATTCATGAATTATTTTGAAATCATTATTGTTAATGGATTGAAGGGAATTTGTAAATGAAGAAAGAGGAATACTTAGATCTATATCAGGAGATGGTGGTCATCCGGCGTTTGGAAGAGCGCGCGGCTGAACTCTATCAGCAGGGGAAGATCGGTGGTTTCCTGCACCTGTATATCGGGCAGGAAGCGGTCAGTGCAGGCATTTCATCCGTCAGACAGCCCCAGGACCGGCTCATCACAGCTTATCGTGACCACGGTTGGGCATTGAGCGCCGGGATTGATGCGAAAACCATCATGGCGGAACTGCTGGGCAAGAAAGACGGCTGCTCACTGGGGAAAGGCGGTTCGATGCACATGGCGGACACCGAAAAGAACTTCTGGGGGGGGCACGCCATTGTCGGCGCGCATATCCCGATTGCAGCCGGGTTGGCTCTGGGTGATGTTTATCAGGGAAATAATGATGCGGTGACGATTTGTATGTTTGGCGATGGGGCCACGAATATCGGTTTTTTCCATGAGGGGTTGAATCTCAGCAAGGTCTGGAATTTACCTGTGCTATGGGTGTGCGAAAACAACCAATATGGCATGGGGACGGCTGTTGACCGGGCTTCTGCGGTCTCAGAGATCCGTCAAAAAGCGGAAGGATACGGCATGCCCAATGAACGGATCGAGGGCATGGACGTGATGCATGTCCGGACTGAAGTTGACCGTATCCTGAAGAAAATCCGTAAGGATGGCGGCCCGTACATGTTGGAAATTATGACGTATCGCTACAGCGGACACTCCATGGGTGATCCGGAACGGTACCGCGATAAAGAAGAGGTCAAGCGCTGGGAGGAAGAGGACCCGATTGGAATCTTCCGGAAATACCTGGTTGGTAATGAGATTGCCACCGAAGATGAACTGGACCAGCAGGATGCTGAAGCGGAAAACGTTGTGGAAGAGGCTGTAGCTTTCGCAGAAGCCAGCCCCGAACCAACGGTTGAAGATTTATTTGAAGACATTTACGTGGAGCCTACACCGGTTGAATACCGCGGGTACGCGTTGGAAAATGAAAGTGAGGGCCGATAATATGGCGCGGATAACCATGCGGGAAGCGATCTCAAAAGCGCTCTGGGAAGAAATGGAACGCGATGAGCGGGTCTTCATTCAAGGTGAGGAAGTGGGCGTTTGGGGTGGGACCTACGCAGTGACCAAGGGATTTTACGATCACTTCGGCAAAAAACGTGTCCGGGACACACCCATCGCAGAAGCCGCCATTGTGGGCAGCGCGATTGGGGCGGCGCTGACCGGGCTGCGTCCTGTGGCGGAATTAATGACCATTAATTTTGCCTTCGTAGCCATGGACCATATCGTCAACGAAGCAGCCAAGCTGCATTATATGTTTGGCGGCCAGTTCAAGCTCCCTCTGGTGATCCGAGCGGTCAGCGGTGGCGGACGCCAACTCGGCGCGACGCATTCCCAAACACCGGACGCCATATTTGCCCATTTTCCGGGATTGAAGGTGGTTTCGCCCGGGACGCCGGCGGACGCCAAGGGCCTCTTAAAGGCAGCGATCCGGAGTGATGATCCTGTTCTGTTCATTGAGAATGCCACCTTATACCAGACAAAAGGTGAAGTCCCGGATGATGAGGATTACCTGGAGCCGCTGGGTAAGTCCAAGGTGCAGCGCGAGGGGGATGATGTGACCATTGTCGCGTACAGTAAGATGGTTCCCGCCGCGCTCAAGGCAGCAGAGATGCTTTCCGAGGATGGGATTGAGTCCCAGGTGATTGATCTGCGCTCTCTCCGTCCCCTGGACATGGACCCGATCATCGACTCTTTTAAGAAAACCAACCGGGCAGTCATCGCCGAAGAAGGCTGGCGCTCTTATGGGGTAGGGTCGGAAGTCTCTGCCAGGATTTACGAGCTGGCTTTTGATTATGTGGATGCCCCGGTCAAACGGGTGGCCCAGGCGGAAGTGCCGTTACCCTATAATGCTACGCTGGAACAAATGGCGCTGCCCCAGGTGGAAGATATCTATCACGCAGCAAAGGAGGTTATCCATGGCTGAACTGGTAACCATGCCCAAACTGGGCTTTGATATGGCCGAGGGAACGCTGGTCCGCTGGGTCAAAGCGGAAGGTGACCCCGTCGCCAAGGGCGACGTGATGGCTGAAATCGAAACGGATAAGGCGACGGTTGAAGTTGAGTCGCATACCGAAGGAATTATGTTCCGCCATTTGGCCGAAGAAGAAACCGCACTGCCCGTCAACGCCCCGATCGCAATCATCACTGCCAAAGGCGAAGAACTCTCAGAGGATGAGATCGCTGCTCTGGCAGGTGAGACGGGTGGGAAGCCCGCGAAAAAACCGGTCGGCAAAGCTGGAAAGGAAGCCAAAAGCGAAACAAAAGATGTCGCAAAGGTTGATGAGACTTCATCAGATGAGGTTTCACCGGCGGGCGGCGTGCGTTCCACACCTCTGGCACGGCGAATGGCTGAAGATCACGATCTCCGGCTGAATGATATCGATGGAACCGGTCCGTTGGGACGGGTGGTCAAGAAAGATGTGGAAGCGTATCTGGCAGCGGGCCAGGGCAGCATTTCCGAAAGATCAAAGCAAGTCGGACAGCCATTACATTCATTCTCACCGGGAGAAGTCCCAGAGGACCAGATTGTGGATATGAGCCGCTTGCGTCAGGCGATCAGCCGGCGGATGCAGGACTCAAACCAGAACTTCCCGCATTTTTTCCTGACCCGGACTTACGATACCGGTGCGTTGATGAAATTACGTAAGGAAGTAAATGCCTTGCTGCCGGAAGAGGAAAAAACATCGGTCAATGATTTCATCATCAAAGCCGTTGCCCTGGCTTTGAGGCAATATCCGAACCTGAACGCTTCCCTGGAAGGGGAGGAACAGATCCGGCGACATGGTCATGTTAATATTGGCGTAGCGGTCGCCGTTGAGGGTGGCTTGCTGACCGTGGTCGTCAAGGACGCCGACCAAAAACCGGTCCGCCTGATTGCCCGGGAAGTCCGGGAAATGGCAGGAAGAGCCCGTGAAGGTAAGGTCCGATTGGAAGAGATTGAGGGATCAACCTTCTCCATCAGCAATTTAGGGATGTATGGCATTGAACAATTTTCTGCTATTATCAACCCGCCTGAGGCCGGAATCCTGGCTGTAGGCGCTGTACAGGATGTTCCGGTGGTGGAAGAGGGCGATTTGACGGTAGGCTCACGAATGAAAGCCTCATTATCAGCAGACCATCGTGTGACAGACGGCGCTGAAGCTGCCGAGTTTATGCAGGCATTGGCGGCTTATCTGGAAGAGCCGATGCGGCTTATGTTATAGGCTTTTCCAGGATTTAGTAAGAAAAAAGACCCCGGAGAAGTGCTAATCTCCGGGGTCATTGTGTTTTTACCTTTCAGCCGGGTCGCCGTACAACCAGCCGTAAATGTATTGAACCTCGGTGATCAGCCGGATGTAATTCCTTGTCTCTTCCACCCGGATCGTTTCCAGCAGCAAGTCAGGGTCGTCCGGTGCCAGGCTTTGCCAGGCAATGGCATTTCCCGGACCGCCGTTGTAGGCGGCAAGGGTCGCGTAAAGATCATCATCAAAATAAGTGCGCCAATGGCTCAGATAATTGGTGCCGAAAACGATGCTCACATAGGGCTTGTACAGGTCCGCAATTGAATAATCCTCCGGCCAATTCAAGAGAGTTGCCCGTTCAGCGCCGGTGGAGGGCATGATCTGCATCAGGCCGATCGCACCTGCGCTGGAACCGATAAATCCTTCATAAGCGCTTTCCTGGCGGATGACTGAAAGCAAGAGCAGGGGAGAGAAGTCCTCTGCCTCAGCTTCAGGCAGAAGCCAATCCAGATAATAGGCGCCGAATCGGATGCGGGAGAAGAACTCCGGGGCATCCAGGGCTAATTCACCTTCCAATCCGGTGGATTTTAACAGGTTTGTAGTGGCGACAAGTGCCGTCCGATACAGACCAATGTCCACCAGTGAGACGATCAGGCGGAAGGTCTGAGCCGGGTCATTGGCGAATGCCTCGCGTAAGGTCTCAAACTCCGCTTTTCCTTCTTCGTATAATCCCAGCGACCAGAACTCCAGACCGCGTTGGAACCTTGGATCGTTTGCCAGAAGCCCCGGACTTTCCAGGTTGATATCCACTGCAAGACCGAAAGTCTCACGTAGCCAGATTTCCGCATCCTGGCGATAGGGGGTCAGGTCAGGGTTGAGGTCATAGGTGACCGGGTCGGTGAGCGGGTCCTGTCCGATGAGCAGGTCTTCCGCCCGGATACTGTAATAGCCGAAGGGGTCAGCCAGTTGCGCCTGTTTCCAGGTATCAACCGCTTTGCTCATTTCCCCGAGTGCTTCCTGGCACTTGCCAATCCAGAGATATGCAGCCGCAGTTTCGGCTGGATCAGCGGTGAGAACGAGCGCTCGTGAGAACAGGGGCTGTGCTGCCGCCCAGTCTCCCATCCGGACGGTGACGATGCCGGCAAAATAAATGCCCTGGAAAGTCTCCTCGGCAGATGGATATTCATTCGGGAGCCGCTGCCATGTTGCTGATGCTTCGGCCAGCATACCGGCTCGCTCATAGGAGCGTCCGGCCAGGAACAGGAAAGCCGGTGCCTCTTCTTCGTCTGAATGCCGGGTGACGAAGCGCAAGGCGGTCTCGGCAGCCTGTTGATACTCTCCCTGGTAAGCCCATTGTGTGTATTCAATGTCTTCCCACGCGTCAATGAAATACGGACTGGAACGATAGGTCTCAATCAATTGCCACCAGAGGGCAATCGCCTCATCGGTTTTGTCTTCTCCGTTACCGGCACCCGCGGCCCGGGTAGCCAGGGCTTTGTAATACAGAGTGGCGTCTGCGTTTTCAACCGGCGAGGTTGCCAGGTAGCGGTCGAAAGCTTCCACAGAGAGGGCGTAGTTGCCGACGTTATAGTTGATCAGACCGCGCTGGAATTCATCCACGGGAACGTTATCGTTGACCAGGGTGACCAGGGCGGTGTAGGCGTCATAAGCGTAAGGGAAATTGGTGACCGCGTCCTGAAAATAGGCATACGCCTGGTCCCATTGCTCCCGGGCATAATAGATCCGACCCATGCGCAGGTCCATCTCCGCACTCGTATAGCCATTATCGGAGGTGTTATAGATGTCCTGATACAGAGCCAGCGCGGTTTCCTGGTCACCGCTGTCTTCATAAGTGATGGCGATTTTTATGGCCAATGCTTCAGATCCGCCATCCGGATCGGCCCGGTAAGATTCCTGATAGTTGGCGATGGCCTGGGTATAATCGCCCAGGAAGGCATACAGATCTCCTTTGAGCGCATAGATGTGCGAATCGATCAGACCCGGACGCAGTTGTAAATAGGTATCGTAGGCCGACAGGGCTTCATCATACCGTTCCAGCCTGGTGTAGGACTGCGCCAGAAGGTATTGTGCACGGCCGGCGACGGTTATATCCTCTGCTGCCGCCGCCAGCCTGAGGTAATCCAGTGCAGGACCATAATTGCCCTGTTCAAAGTAGGCCTGGCCCATCCCGAGATTGTTTTTGGCCACAAGCTGGGGGTCTGTGCTGGAAGATAATGCCGCCTGAAAGATCTTTAAAGCGGTCTCATAATCACCGGCTAAAATCGCCAGATTGCCGTCGTTCGTCAACTCCACCGGTGTTGACGTCGGGGTGGGCGTTGGGGCAGGGGTGGCCGTGGACGTTGGAACCAGCGCTGAAGAATCAGCGGCAATTGTTGGGCTTTGTTCAATCACAGGCTGGGAACAGGCTGCAAGTGTTAAAATGAGCAGGAAAAGGAAAGTTTGCTTAGGTTTTCTCATATTAGGTTTTATAATGTAAGATATAGTTGGTGTCAATGTTTTGACAAAGGTCGAAACCAATGGTAGACTGTCAACGCACTTTTTGTTGACGCCCGGTTGGGCGTCTTTTTACGAGAATAGGAAGTGAGAAAGATGCGCACAATAACCTGGATTGCGGACAAACAAGTCCTTCAAATGATCGATCAGCGAATCCTCCCTCAGGATTTCCAATTCATTCAATATGATAATCATACCGCAGTAGCAGAATCCATCAAAACGATGGTTGTCCGCGGTGCACCGGCGATTGGTGCTGCCGCCGCCTATGGGATGGTGCTGGCTGCGATGAATTCGAAGGCGTCCACCAGGGAAGCGCTGATGGCTGACCTGAAAGTGGCTGGGGAAGTCCTAAATGCCTCCCGCCCAACCGCTGTGAATCTGGCGTGGGCAGTCCGCCGAATGCTGGCCGCGGCGGAATCCTATAAGGGGGACGTGGATGGCTTGCGGGAACGTCTTTTGAATGAGGCGAATACCATTGCCGATGAGGATGTGGCCGTCAACAAGAAAATGGCCGAGTATGGCGCTGCGCTGATTGAAGACGGTGACAACATTGTTCACCACTGCAACACCGGTGCGCTCGCCACCGTGGACTGGGGGACTGCGCTGGGTGTGATCCGCATGGCGCACGAACAGGGCAAGAAAATCCATGTCTTTGTGGATGAGACCCGGCCCCGCCTGCAGGGCGCACGATTGACCGCCTGGGAACTGGAGCAATACGGCGTTTCCTATGACATCATCACCGATGGTTCATCGGGGTGTTTGATGCGTAAAGGGATGGTACAAAAAGTCTTCTTTGGCGCTGACCGGGTGGCAGCAAACGGTGACGTTGCCAATAAGATCGGCAGCTATATGCTGGCCCTGGCCGCGTATGACAACGGCATCCCAACCTATGCTGTCTTCCCGATTTCAACCGTGGATCTCGAACTGGAACGTGGTGAGTTGATTCCAATTGAGGAACGGGACGGCGAGGAAGTCCTCGGTATCAGTCTGTTTGGCCGCAGGATTGCCCCGGAAAACGCCACAGCCCGGAATTTCGCCTTTGATGTAACTCCCAACCGTTTGTTTTCCGGCTGGGTCACCGAAAAGGGTGTCATCTATCCCCCGTTCAAAGCTAATTTGTTAGACTCCCTGGAA
>DPKV01000247.1:2152-12017 GCA_003542325.1 Anaerolineaceae bacterium | reverse complement strand
GCGCATCACCATCTGGAGACGCTTGCCAGAATAAGCATCATTGCTTATTAGAGTAATATCCTAAAGCTACCAGGTTAAAACCGTCCATTAGCCTAAAAATCATTGATTGGCATCTCGTGCAGGCTTTCGTAATGCCTCAAATTAAAACCTGACTTTATTGGTATCGTTGCCTCAAATATTACTTTATGATTTTTCATAGAAAGTCTGCATAATATTTAGTTTTTATTTTCTTTCTTGATTAAGATTCATTATCATTTATAATACTTGTATTACACCAGCAAAGGAGTATGACACATGAAAAAAAGAAAAACCTCAATAATCCTTTTCCTTTCGGTGATGATTATTATCCTATCAAGTCTGGCTTGTCTGGGCAGTTCCAGCCTGTCGATAAATGATTCCGGCTCATCAGTGGATGCGCCATTATACAAAAACGCAGATTCAATTGATATGAATGAAACTGATAAGGAGAACTTAAAAGTAGATCTTTTTGGATATGAGGAAACACTTTACCTGAATGAGATTGATGTTCGGGTTACAGATGATACAAAAGCAGTCGCTTATGAAGAGATCGAAAATGCCCTGATTGATGAAAATTGGCGATATGAGTATGCTTTTATCAGTGAAGTCTGGAGGAACGGGGATCATCTTCTCTATTTGTATATTCTTGACAATTTATCCAGCGATGAAATTAATGAATTGTCGCGTTCGTATGGAATGAAAGATTTAGAGCCTGGACAAACTCTACTGATTACTTATTTAGTCGACACAGCGCAACCATTGCCTAATGCAACTCAAACTTTTGCTGAAGAATCCTATCATCAAACCTTGACGGCAGAAGTTGAGCAAATGACTCAGGAAATCATTGAATCTACTCAGCAAAACATTGAGCATGCCACACAAACTTCAGTAGCGGCGGTTCAGGAATCCGAGTCAATGGCTCAAACAGCTACAGCTATAGCTCCGATTCTGGAACAAATGGGCACAGATTTTGAAGATGAAAACTCATTACCAGATGCAATGTACATCGCCAGGGAAGATCCTTCAAGATGGGATTTGACCTCAAAATCTGGCTGGCTGCACATCAAGGGTAGATATGTAAGCCATTCTGATGAAGATTGGATAACGAAGAATGTTTTTGTTTATCCTTTAGAATACACGAACATTTCCATCATCGCACGCGTTGATGCAGACATGTTTAGAGACAACCAATCTGTTTGGCTTGCATTATCTCCAAGCACTTATAAAACCGTCGGATACACTGTTGAATTAGGTATCGCACTTGAACGTAATGAGGGTAGAAAGGTTTACGCCTGGGGATGTGACAGCGACTCTTGCGGATCAAATAGTATGGATTATAAATTCAATGACCAGATCCAGTTCACCGGCCCAGTTTATTTGAGATTGGATATTCAAGGCTTGTCTTATACATTCTATTTCTCTGAAAACGGTGTGGATTGGATCTATCTAGGGAATATTGACGGCTTTTCAGCAGGTGATAACTTGATCTTGGCTGCGGGCGGTGGAAATAGTTGGTATAAAGAAGATGAATTTGATGCTTACTTCGATTTACTCTACTTCAAACCAATTTCAAGTGATTAATTTATTCTCCAGCTCAAAGTAATACATATACCCCTTTTTCTCCAAGAGAATTGGATCAAAGAGGGGCATGATTAATAAATCTCCTATTATGTTTGCGAGGCAATTCGTTTGCGACAGTCAAGATGGCCTTTGTGGTATGATTAAAGGCTGATACAATGACTTGGAAAGCACGAGATTTACGATACCTGTATGATGAATCCGGTTTCCTGCTTAACTGACAAGGTGTTATTTAAGCAGGCATTCCATTTTAAAAAAGAGGATTTGAACTGATGAACGAAATTCAAAGAGAAACCCCTGTGAAGTTCAGCCTTCCCAGACGACTCAGCCGATTGAGCGATCTGGCCTACAACTTGTGGTGGGTCTGGAACGCGGAAGCTCAACGCTTATTTAAAGACATCGATGATTTGCTTTGGGAAGAGACCTATCATAACCCGGTTGCCTTCCTGAAGCAAGTCGATCGTGCCCGCCTGAACGCGGCCACCGACGACCGTTACTTTCTGGATAAGTATGACCGGGTCCTGCGTGAATTTGACCGGTATATGAACGAGAAGGACACCTGGTTTTCGCGCACCTACCCTGAGTTGACCAAAGAGCTTATGGCTTACTTCTCATTCGAGTTTGGGCTCCACGAATCTCTGATGGTCTATGCCGGGGGTTTGGGTATCCTGGCGGGTGATCACCTCAAGGAATCGAGTGACCTGGGTATCCCCCTGGTGGGTGTGGGTTTTGTGTATACCTATGGCTATTTCTCGCAGCGGATCAGTGAGGACGGCTGGCAGCAGGCTGATAATGTCCCGATTGATTTTGATTCCCTGCCGTTGATCCGTTTGCTGGATGAAAACAAAGAACCGGTCAAAATCTCCATTGACCTGCCGGGCCGAAAGGTCTTTGCGCGGGTTTATGAATTGAACGTGGGCCGGGTCAAGCTTTATCTCCTGCATACCAATATTCCCGAAAATGATCCGAACGACCGGCAGCTTACGGACCGGTTGTATATCAGCGACCTGGAACTGCGCATCTCGCAGGAAATTTTGCTGGGGATGGGCGGCGTTCGCGCTCTGCGGACGTTAGGTTATATCCCAACCGCATGGCACATGAATGAAGGGCATTCCGCGTTCCTGACCTTGGAACGGGCAATGGAATACATTGAAAAGGGCATGACCTTTGACGAGGCTGCGGCGATCATTAAAAAGACCAACATCTTCACAACGCATACTCCTGTTCCGGCGGGTAATGATGAGTTCCCGCTGTGGTTGATCGATAAATACTTCGTCCAGGTCTGGCCGGAATTGGGACTGACACGGGATGACTTCATCAATATTGCCAAGGTTCAGCAATCCTGGGGCGGTGAAGCCTTCAGTATGCCGATCCTGGCTCTGAAGCTTTCCGAATTCCGCAACGGCGTCTCCGAGCTGCACGGCAAAGTTGCCCGCAGTATGTGGCATTTCCTCTGGCCCGATAAGGAAGTGGACGACGTGCCGATCGCACATATCACCAACGGCGTACACACGGAAACCTGGCTGGCGCGGCAAATGGGGCTGCTTTTCTCACGGTATATCGGTTCGGATTGGACTGAACATTTGGACGACGCCGAGATGTGGGCGCGTGTGGAGAATATCCCTGATGAAGAACTTTGGCGTGTCCGGCGGCACCTGAAACGAAAGCTGGTGGCATATATCATCAGCCGGGGGCGGAGGCAATGGCAGACCGCAGAAGTGTATCCCGTGCAGACCATCGCCAGCGGCGTGCTGCTGGATCCCTATGTCCTGACCATCGGGTTCGCCCGGCGGTTTGCGACCTATAAACGGGCTGACCTGATCCTGACGGACTATGACCGGCTTATGAACATGGTCACCAATGCCCGGATGCCGGTTCAGTTCATCTTTTCCGGCAAGGCCCACCCTGCGGACGAGCCGGGAAAACAATTGATCCAGCGGGTTTACCGCGCGGTCAAGGATGCCCGGTTTGGCGGACGTTTGGTTTTCCTGGATGATTATGATATGAATATCGCCCGATACTTGACCCAGGGTGTGGATGTTTGGCTGAATACCCCCCGCCGACCCCGGGAAGCTTCCGGCACATCCGGGATGAAAGCGGCTTTGAACGGTGCATTGAACTTCTCGATCCTGGATGGCTGGTGGCGGGAAGGCTACAATGGCCGTAATGGATGGGCGATCGGTGATGACATCCAGGAGGAAACCAACCCCCAGGAACAGGATGCGAAGGATGCATTGTCGCTCTATGACACGCTGGAAAAAGAGATCATTCCCCTCTATTATGAACAGCGTTCCGCAGACAACCTTCCCTCGGAATGGATCGCTCGCATCAAGGAAAATATCCGCACTCTGGCCGGTCAATTCAGTACCCGCCGGATGTTGATGGAATACATGGGCCGGATGTACGAACCCGCCATCCTGAACGGCATTGATGAGCGGAATGGGAAGAAAGCCAGGAAATGATTGACATCCTGCTTTCTCCTGCCGCATGGCTGACCGCCCTGGGTATTTTCGCAGCCCGGTTGGTGAATGTGACGCTGGATACCCTGCGGTTTATGTTGACCATCCGGGACAAGCGCGCCATCTCGTGGATTCTGGGTTTTGTGGAATCGGTGATCTTTGTAATGGTGATCGGTTCGGTGTTGACCAACCTTGAGAATCCTCTCAATATCATTGGCTACGCAGCCGGGTTTGCCACCGGGAATGTGGTCGGGATGGCGATTGAGAAGCGTCTGGCGATCGGTTTTATGCACTTCAGCATCATCAGCAGAGAACACAGCACGGAAATAGCGGATGCCCTGCGCAAACAGGGATACGGTGTGACCGAGATCCCCGCCCGCGGGCGTGAAACCAGCTTCATGCTGATTGATTGTTCTGTCCGGCGCAAAGAAGCCGACCACGTGGAAGAACTGACCCTGTTGGTTGACCCGGAAGCCTATATCACAGCGGAAGAAGTCACCCCCCGCCGAAGCGGGGTTTGGCGGTCGTAAACTGGATAAAAGTTAATCTTAAAACTGCGAGAAGTAATTCGCAGTTTTTTTCTTTCCTGTGGGGTTTAGATTGATTTGCCTTTCCCTTGAAACGAAGTGGAATTCCCACAGGGAGCGAGGGGAAGGTGGCGCAAAGCGTGAAGCGGAGCGGAACACCCGAAGCGTCAGCGGAGAGGTGCCGGATGAGGTGAATTGAAGACGGTATCCTTATTCAATTTGGTTTGCCGACAGCTTTCTCCTTGAAACGAAGTGAACCAATTACAAGGTGCAAGGAGAAGAAATTTTAATGACATCTTGCGAGAAATGGCAATCATCATGGTAATAAGTTTTTAATTATTCCCATCACTTAATACCATGTTGTATACTTGTAACAATCAGAAAAAACAGGAGGCGAAATGTCCGATAAATTTTACCTTGGGAAACGCTACGATCTTGAAGCCGGCAAGATAGGCGAGGATCGCATCTTGTATGATTCCGATGACCTGACCACGCACGCCGTGATCACCGGTATGACCGGTTCCGGTAAGACGGGTTTGGGTGTGATCATACTGGAGGAAGCGGCCCTGCAGGGCATCCCGGCGATTGTTGTGGACCCCAAGGGTGACCTCACCAACCTGCTGCTGCACTTCCCCGACCTGCTGCCCGCAGACTTCCAGCCCTGGGTGGACCAGGACGCGGCCCGCCGGGATGGCGTCACGGTGGAAGCTGCGGCCGAGAAAGCGGCCAGCCTGTGGAAGAACGGCCTGGAATCTTACGGCCTGGGAAAGCCCGACCTGGAAGCGCTGCGCGATTCAGCCAGCTTCGCCGTTTTTACGCCCGGCTCGGATGCAGGGTTACCGGTCAGCATTCTTGCTTCGTTATCTGCGCCGCCGATCCCCTGGGAGGGGAATAAGGAAATCCTGCGCGAAAAGATATCCAGCACTGTCACCGCGCTGCTGGGTTTGGTGGGGTTGAAGAATATCGACCCCGTCCGCTCCCGGGAACATATTCTGCTATCCAATATCTTTGAACATGCCTGGCAGGCAGGCAAAGACCTGGACATGGCGATGTTGATCACCCATGTGCAGTCGCCGCCGTTTGAAAAACTGGGTGTGTTTGCGTTGGACCAGTTCTATCCTGAAAAAGATCGTTTTGAACTGGCGATGTTATTGAACAACTTCCTTGCGGCGCCGGCTTTTCAAACCTGGCTGGAGGGTGAACCGCTTGATATTGGGAAATTACTCCATACAGCAGAGGGCAAGCCGCGGCACAGCGTGTTTTACCTGGCGCATCTCACCGATGAAGAGCGGATGTTTTTCATCACCCTGCTGTATACTGCGATTGAATCCTGGATGCGGACGCAAAAAGGTTCCAGCGGCCTGCGGGCGCTGGTGTATTTCGATGAGATCGCCGGTTACCTCCCGCCGGTCGCCAACCCGCCCAGTAAAAGTATCATCCTGCGGATGCTGAAGCAGGCCCGTGCTTTTGGCGTTGGCCTGGTGGTGGCGACGCAGAACCCGGTTGATCTGGATTACAAGGCGTTATCCAACGCCGGGACGTGGGTGATCGGTAAACTGCAAACGGATCAGGATAAGGCGCGTTTG
Organism: Anaerolineaceae bacterium; assembly: GCA_003542325.1. Lineage (GTDB taxonomy): Bacteria > Chloroflexota > Anaerolineae > Anaerolineales > Anaerolineaceae > Brevifilum. The sequence continues at coordinate 5,849 of DPKV01000247.1, read as the reverse complement.
TTGGATGGATTGGAGGGCGCGGCACCCGGTGTGGACCGCAAAGCCTTTGACCGGATGATTTCCCTGGTGGACAAACGGGTCTTCATCCTGCATAACGTGCATGAAGACGCCCCACAGGTGTTCCACACCCGCTGGGCGATGAACTACCTCCCCGGACCGCTGACCCGGACCCAGCTCCCGGCGCTGAATGCCCTGGTGGAAGCCAAAGCTGGTTTGGTTGGGAAACCAGCCGCAGCGGGCGGCGCAACTGGATCTTCGGGCAAACACAGGACAGGCGGCCTGGGCCAGGATGTCCCGCCGGCGGTACCCGGTGCCATTTCTGAATACTATTTGCCTGTTGGACAAGGCCCGGCTGAGGCCATGAAAGCCGCTGGCCGCTCGGAGGCGTTCGATCCGACAGCTATGAAAACGCTTTATCGTCCGGGGCTGGTGGCCCAGGCGAGGGTGGCCTATTTGGAGCGGAAATATAACCTCAGCCAGGAAGTGGTCCTTACCGCCCGGATCGATGAAATGAAACGTAAGGGACTTGTGCGCTGGGAGAACCAGCTTGTTTACCCGCTGGATCCGGATCTTCTCTCACCTTCCCCTGTGAAGAATGCAAGATATGACACACTTGAAGACTTGCCTTTGGGCGACAGCGCTTTTGTGAAAGGGCTGGAAGCGGACTTTGTGGATTGGATTTACCGCACCCGGACGATGACACTCAGGGTGAACGAGGCTCTTGGGGTCGTCGCCGGGCCGGATGTCTCGGATGAAGAGTTCAAGAAGCGCTGTTTGGAAGCCGTTGAATCGAAAAAGGCTGAGGCGATTGATGCGGTGAAAGAAAAATATCAACAAAAGCTGGACAAACTTGAAACCAGGCTCAAAAAAGAGATGCTGGAACTGGAAGAGGATAAGCAGGAACTCGGTCACCGCCGTTTGGAAGAGGTAGGAAAGGGCCTGGAGAATGCGATTGGCCTGTTCAGCGGCCGGCGTAAAAGCATTTCAACCTCGCTGACCAAGCGTCGCATGACCAGTAAATCCAAGTCTGACCTCGAATCCAGCGAACTGGACGTGAAAAATGTCGAAGCTGAGATGGCAGGCATGGAAGCAGCAATGAAGAAAGAACTGGAAACGCTCGAAGCCGGTTGGGCAAACGTTCTGGACAAGGTGACTGAAATTCCGATCTCGCCTTACAAGAAGAATATTTTTACGGAAGTCTTTGGTGTGGTCTGGATGCCGTTTTATGCCTTTGAAGAAGGCGATAGCTGGGTGACCATCCCGGCGTTTGAGTGGAAGACGGAATAACCTGTCATTCCAGTAATGACTCAAGGAATCCCTTAATCGCCCCACGGAATGACTACGGGTCACTCCACATCAGGGGGTGACCGCCACGTGGATTGATACAAGCTCGCCCATTCTGCACCTGGGCGGGCATTTGTAGTATATATGTCCCAGGTTGGATCAGCATTTGGTCTTCCAGGCTGGCGGTGAAGAACACCGGGCAGGCAATCCTTCCGAGAGAATCTCCCAGCCAGTCCCCGCCGCGGTCAAGAGCCGTTCCAGCATGGCTGTATCCGCATCAATGACAGCTTCCCAATCCTCGCCCTGCGCAAAACGCCAGAAATTCACCTGCGCTTCCGACCGCACAGCCCGGTCTTCAAGGACGTTCTTCTTCAGTATTTCTTCCGTAAAAACAGGGGTGAAACTGTCGGCGATCACCCCCCGTACGGCCTCAGGGTGCCGGGCGGCAGTTTGAAGGACCACCACCGCACCGCCGCTGGTTCCCAATCAAAAGCGGCAGGAACAGGGAATCCAAATCCCCTATCTGCTCTATGCAGAAGTAATGGAGGAAATGGGCGCACAGGATTGGGAAGTCGGGTGGAAAACGCCTTTTATCACTGTCCTGGCCGTTCGTCTGTAAAATCTGGAAGAGCTCAGCCATGAGGAAAGGGAGAGCTATTACGAACGCGGGGGCCAAATCGTCGACGAAGTCATCCTGCCGGCGTTTGGACGTTTGATGGCGGCCCTGTATGGCATGGCAGTGAATACGTCCGAAGCGATTGGTTTGTCTGCTCAACCCCATGGGGCGGAAGCCCATCAAACTTTATTGGATCGGACCACCACACTGGACCTTCCTGCCGCCGATATCTATGCCTTTGGTGAAACCCGTGTAGCGGCATTGGGAGATACAGTTCGATTGGCAGCCGCTGAAGCGGGGTATGACGCCGCCCTGCCGTTGCAGGAGATCTTCCGGCAGGCGAAGGTGGACCGGGATTACGCCCTGGGGCTGGATGTTTTCGTGACCCTTCACAACCTGCTGCTGGACACAGAGCTGCACATGAATACCGCATTCGAGACCTCGATTGATAACGATCTGGTTATGGTGCCTGTTTTTGAAGGAGGTTTCTACGAACCGGTGGCTCTGGATGGCTCACGAAGGGCGGTTTTTTATGGCGGATTTTCCGGTCAGGAAGCGCATTTTGGTTTGCCAACCCAGGTGTATCATGAGACTTTTCCAGGACGGCATTATCTGGCTTCCGTGATCCGGGATTCAGACCTGTTGCTTTTCAGGAAAGCCATTCATTTCCCGGTTTTTGAAGATGGATGGGCGCTCTATGCGGATTACCTGGCCTGGGAGATGGGATTATATGAGGATGATCCCCACGCCAACCTGGGCTGGCTTCAAAGTGAACTGACCGCGGCGGCCAGAATGGTGGTGGATGTGGGGATTCATACCATGGGCTGGGACGCTCAGGAAGCGGCGCGTTACCTGGTGGCGAATGCCGGAATAGACCGGGCGGAAGCGAATGAGATGGTCTTATTGCAGATCGCCCAACCGGCGGAGGCTGTGGCTGGATATATTAGGTACGATTTTATCTGCAACCTGCGGAATGCCGCCCAATCCCGTTTGGGGGACGAGTTTGATATAAAAGCGTTTCATACAGCCGTTTTATCAAACGGCAGCCTGCCGCTGCCCTTGCTGGAAGAACAGGTTTGGAATGCTCTGGAATGGGATGAGGCTGTGGGGGTAGAGATTATTCAATAAAATAAATTGTAGGTCACGTGCCGCGCAGCGCACGTGACTAATAAAAATCACTCTCCCCAGGATGTCTGTTCTGGCTCTGACCAATCTGTCTGTAGAGAATAAACATCTCGTTGTTGCCATTCATGGAAACTGCTGTTTTCCCAATCATTAGGATCTTGAACGTAACCGTGCTTTACCGGATTGAAATGTGTGTAAAGAATATGGTTTTCTAAATCCATTTCACTCCGAATAATATGATCCCAGAACCGCTTTTGCCAAAACTTCAAAGGAGTATCCACTTTCAATAACCGTTTATGAGATAATGTGAAGCTCATTTTCATTGAATGCAGGATTTGGCTAAAATTGTTTTTTTCATTGGGTTGAATGAGAAGGTGGAAATGATCTGGAAGAATGACATATGCCAACATGGTAAAAGGATATCGTTCTTTAGTTTTACGCCAGACTTGTTTTAGCAGAGAAACATATTCAGGATGAGTGAATAATGGTAAACGGTTCTCAACGGTCTGGGTAATGAATACAATTTGATCTGATTGATAATATCGCCGAATATTCACATATCCCCTTTCGCAATTTGGGTTATAGATTAATTGTAAATGGTATTATGGTGACGTGTCACGTGCGTTCCGCTTCGCTCCACGGCACGTGACCTACAAGGCTGGAAGAACAGGT
>DPKV01000247.1:0-2113 GCA_003542325.1 Anaerolineaceae bacterium | reverse complement strand
CATGTGCTCGGTGAGCATTTCAACCATTTGGATCACGTTTTGTTCGGCCAGCTCCTTGCCGGTTTCATCTTTAAAGTAAACGGTATTTTCCCATAGATCAGGCAGAGATGTGAGCAGGTCCGCCAGGTATGCCCGGTGGGCGACCATCAGGTCACGTGCGGGTTCTATCGGACGGGTATGCCAGGCTAACGCCTTCCCCCAGGGCTCGTTGCCGGGGAATTCCCCAAAGACCACATTGCATCCCGGCGTGGCCAGGGCGCGCTCAATGATAAAGGCGTAGACATTGCAGTCCTCGGCAACATGGTGCACCACTTCACGAATGCTCCATTCCCCTTCTTTTTCAGCCCAGTCCAGTGCGCCCTCAGGTAACCGGTCGAGTACGGCATCAAACCGACCCAGCGCATCCAGGAAATCCTGAACGAGGTTATTTTGATTATTTGACATTCTGCCCTCCTAAAAGAAATTGCCTACGCATTGGCCATTATAAAAGGGGTTTGGGAATGATACAACGGCGGTGCGACTTAGGGGATGGGTGTGCTGTAATCGAGGGTTTGAGTGGGGACGGGAGTGGTTGGGACGACTGGAGACTCGGATTGTAAAGCGGAAGCCAGCAGCGCCAACGCCCGGGCCTCAGTTGTGTATCCTTCCGCCAGGCAGCGCTGCGCCTGTGTTCCCAAAGCATAAACAGGGTTTTTATTTTCCAGCAAAGCCAATCGAAGCTGTGCGCGTTCAAGGTCTCCTGTGGCCGCGTAGACCTGGGCGATCAGACTCCGATAGCTATCTTTATCGTCCTCTTGCAGGGAAGCGGGCGTTGAATGGGTGTAGATCACCGGATTAACCAGCAGCGCATAGACCAGACCGAAGATCAAACCGATTATCAACCCGGTCAGCAAATACCAACTGCCCCGTTTGCGTTCGGATGGCGGTTCAGGGACCTGGATTTCCCGCGTGTAATCGTTGTTTTCCCAACCCGGGGTCATTTGCCCTCCATCCGGGTGAGGATGATGGCTTCGGCCAGGGCTTGCATCAATTGCAGGTCGTTGGGCGTGTATTGATGTGCTTCCGCGTAGGAAAGAGCGGTGTCCATTAACGAGACCGGGTCCTGCTCACCGAGGAAAGCCAATCGGGTTTGTGCAAGGGCTGCATTTCCTTCACTGTGATACAGTTCCGCAATCATCAGGACCGTATCCGTCTGGTAGGCAATGCTCAGGGTGTCCGGGCGGGTGTGATGAGGGGCAAGGGGGCAGACCTCCCAACCCAGGAGGAGTCCTGCCCCGACGCCCAGAATGACCATCAGGAAAAAGAAGAACCAGCGGCGGGACCGCCCTGGCAATTTATTCCTCCTTCAACATGGGCATCTTGATCCCGAATGCTTTGGCGGTTTCAATGGCTTTTTCATACCCGGCGTCGGCATGGCGTACCACGCCCAAGCCGGGATCGCAGGTCAGGACCCGTTCCAGCCGTCTGGCAGCTTCGGGAGTGCCGTCCGCCACGATCACCTGGCCGGCATGCTGTGAAAAGCCAATGCCAACCCCGCCGCCATGGTGGAAGGAGACCCAGGTGGCACCGTTGACGGCGTTGAGCAGGGCGTTGAGGATCGGCCAGTCGCTGACTGCATCGGTGCCGTCTTTCATGCTTTCCGTTTCCCGGTTGGGGGAAGCCACAGAACCGGAATCGAGATGGTCGCGGCCGATTACGATGGGCGCAGAGACCTTTCCCTCAGCTACGAGCTGGTTGAAGGCCAGACCGGCTTTGGCACGTTCGCCGTATCCCAGCCAGCAGATCCGGGAGGGCAGACCCTGGAAGGGCACCTTTTCCCGCGCCATATCCAGCCAGCGATGCAGGTGTTCGTCCTCCGGGAACAGTTCTTTGATGACCCGGTCCGTCTCATAAATATCTTCCGGGTCGCCGGAGAGGGCTACCCAGCGGAATGGTCCCTTGCCTTCGCAGAACAAGGGGCGGATATAGGCGGGGACGAATCCCGGGAAGTCGAAGGCATCTTTGACGCCGAAATCAAAGGCTCGTTGGCGGAGGTTGTTGCCGTAATCAAAGACCTCTGCGCCCTTCTTCTGCAGGTCAAGCATGGCCTGCACGTGCTGTGCTATGGAAGCCT
>DPKV01000226.1 GCA_003542325.1 Anaerolineaceae bacterium | reverse complement strand
ATACCTTGACGTTCATATACGATACAGGTATAATCTTCTGGCTAAAATGGAATAATCTACAAGATATTTAGGAGTGTAAGATGACACCTCTTCCAAAACGAAAAACTTCTCCCGGTCGCCGGGACCGCCGTCGTGCACATGACGCCCTGAAGGCGCGCAATGTTGTCGTCTGCCCCAACTGCGGTGAACCCCGTTTACCTCATCGTGTCTGCGCGAACTGCGGACACTATCAGGGCCGGGAAGTCATTGACGTTGAAGCACGCAGCTGACATTCATTTGGATTAAAACATAACCCGGTTGCATTTGCATCCGGGCTTTTGTTTTAATTCTTGATCAACTTCGAAAATCAGAACTCGACTGATTCGGTTTCATCAGTCTCGTTTTGGGAAGTCAAATAGGGCTCAAAATTAAACAACAGGCGCCGGGGGATCAGGCCTTTTATATGAGCGCCATTTTCTCCATGGGTCACCTCAATCACCTGTCCAGACTCATGGAACATCGAGATCAACTGCCCTTCACTGAAGGGAATCCTGACATCCAGCTCCAGGTAACTTTCGAATAATTCTTTCTCAATAGCTTCCAGAAGTTCTTCAATGCCCTGACCGGTTTTCGCAGAAATTGGATAAGTATTGGGAAACTCATCCAGGGCGGCGATTGCGCTTTCCGGATCTTTTAGCCTGTCAATCTTATTAAAAGCGGTAATGATGGGGATGTCGCCTGCATCAATGTCCACTAAAGTCTCCTGAACGGATCGGGCCTGGGCGCTGGCGTTGATATGTGTAATATCCACCACATGCAACAGAACATCCGCTTCAGCGATCTCTTCCAGTGTTGCACGGAAAGCTGCGACAAGTTCAGTGGGAAGCTTTTGGATAAAGCCGACCGTATCCGTAATCAGAACGGTTTGCCCACCTGGCAGGTCCACGCGCCGGGTGGTCGGATCAAGGGTAGCGAACAACTGGTCCGCAACATAGACATCCGCCCTGGCCAACCGATTGAGGAGCGTTGATTTCCCCGCGTTGGTATACCCAACCAATGCAATGACCGGGATGCGGGTTTTCTTGCGCCGGTCTCTGTGTCGCATCCGGTGCGCTCTGACTTTTTCCAGTTCGTTTTTCAGGAATTCGATCCGGGTGGTGATAAGCCGCCGGTCCACTTCCAACTGGGTTTCACCGGGGCCGCGCAGGCCTACCCCGCCAACCCCTCCTGCCCGGCCACCGCCACCCCCAGCCTGCCGCGCAAGATGGGTCCATGCTCTTGTCAGCCTGGGAAGCCGATATTCATATTGAGCCAGTTCAACCTGCAAGCTGCCTTCGCTGGTCTGAGCATGCAGGGCGAAAATATCCAGGATAAGCGCTGTCCGATCGATGACCCGCAGATCATCCCCAAAAGCGGCTTCCAGTTCACGTTGGTGTCGTGGTGAAAGTTCATTATCGAAGATCACCATATCCGCTTCCAACTCACCAGCCAGGGACTTCACTTCTTCAACCTTCCCAGAACCAATGAAAGTCTTTGAATGCGGCCTGTCCAGGTTTTGAGTCACTTCACCCACAACCTCCACACCGGCCGTATCCGCCAGGAGCGCCAATTCTTCCAGGGAATCAGCTAAAGACAAAAGGTCTGCATGAGTAGACAAATTAACACCAACCAGGAGAGCTTTCTCCCGGGGAGCTTGCGTATTAATTATTTGAGATTTTGACATTTTTGGATCAGACTTTCTCTTTCATCCACTTTTTCAACCGAGTCATGGCTTCTGCGAGTCGTTCCACTGGCGTGACCAATGACACCCGGACAAAACCCGCCCCGGATTCCCCATACACGACGCCTGGCGTAATACTGACGCCAGTCTGCTTAATCAGCATATCACAGAATTGGACTGAATCGGCCCAGGGTTCGGGGAGATGCGCCCAAACGTAAAGTGACGCCTTGGGAACTTCCAGTTCAAAACCGATTTCTTTCAAGGTGGCTACAATCAAGTCCCTGCGCTGTTGGTAGACCTGATTACGGCCCTCAATCCATGTCTGGTCTCCTAATAGGGCTGTTTCTGCAGCCTGCATGACGGGTTTGAATAAGGAAGAATCCATCTGGCTTTTGTACATCCTTAGCAGCCGGATAATTTCAGGATTACCCGCCGCGACGCCTACCCGCCAACCCGCCATATTATAGGTTTTTGAAAGTGAGTTGAATTCAACAGCCACTTCTTTTGCGCCTGCCACTTGTAAAATACTCGGGGCCTGGTAACTGTCAAAACACACATCCACGTAAGGTGCGTCATGCGCAATAACGATCTGATGTTTTTTGGCAAACGCCACGACTTTTTCGAAGAATTGGTAAGGTGCAATGGCACCGGTCGGGTTATTGGGATAATTCAGCCACATCAGTTTTGCTCGGTCAGCAATCTCATCCGGGATGGCGTCCAGATCGGGCAAAAAGGCGTTTTGCGCCAACAGGGGCATTGAATAGGTTTCAGCCTGAGCAATAGTCGCTCCGATCGGATAGACCGGATAACACGGATCGGGCAGCAGGACAAGGTCGCCGGGGTTGATCAGAACCTGACTAAGATTAAAAATACCTTCCTTTGATCCGATTAATCCCAATAATTCCTTTTCGGGATCCAGTTGCAGGTCAAAGCGATCCAAATAGTAAGATGCAAAAGCAGCCCGCAATGATGCTGACCCCCCGGATGGACCGTAGCCGTGCGTATCCGCACGTCGCGCTGAATCCACCAGCGATTCGATAATGAAATCCCGGGGAGGAAGGTCCGGAGAACCCATATCCAACCGGATCACATCCATACCGTTCTGTCGCAATTCAACAATGGTCTTCTCAAGAGAAGCAAAAAAATAGGGTTTGATCCCAGAAATGCGTTCCGCAGGCTTAATTTCCATTTGGTCCATATCCTCAAATCTGCAATTGTGAATAGGATATTATTATAAAGCAACCTTTCGGTTTATGGACTATCCCCCAGACCAGATTTTTAAGAAACGGACGGACTAGCTCATAAATTCTGACGTTGCCAGATAGGCTTCCAGGTCGTGGCGCGCCCGTTCAACGTAGAATTCAAACCGTTCACGTTTTCCCCGGCGCATTTCGTCTCCAGGCTTTGGCAATAATCCAAACATCGCTTTTGTCGGCTGAAAGTCCTTGAGGTCAGCATGCGTAATGTAATGCATCAACGCCCCTGTCATCGTTGTTAGAGGGAGCGTAATCGGGGCTTCATCGCGGAGATATTGCACAGCGTTCAGACCTGACAACAGGCCTGAAGCGATATTCCCGGCATAACCCTCCACACCGGCGAGTTGACCAGCGGCGAAAAGACCCGTTTTCTGCCGGAACTCACCATTGGGTGTTAATACTTTCGGCGCAGCAATGAAGGTATTCCGGTGCATCTGCCCATAACGTTCAAACTGAGCGTTTTCCAGGCCCGGGATCAATCGAAATACCCGTTTTTGTTCGGGGAAAGTCAGATTGGTTTGAAAGCCAACCAGATTGTATAAGTCACCGGCGAGGTTATCCTGCCGGAGCTGAACCACCGCAAAAGGCCAGCGGCCTGTGCGCGGGTCGGTCAATCCTACCGGCCGCATGGGGCCAAAAGCGAGAGACCGCTCTCCCCTGCTGGCGATGATCTCGACCGGCTGACAACCCTGGAAAAAGTGGTCGGACCCGGCTTTCACACCTTTCTCGATCTCCCCTGCCTCAAAATCCCGTAAAACGATCCGTTCGGCTGCAAGCAGTTCCTTCTGGAAACGCATATATTCTCCAGCGTTCATCGGGCAGTTGATATAATCACCCTCCTCCATTTCACCCTTATCATAACGGTTTGCCCGGAAGGCGATAGACATATCGATTGAATCGGCGCGCACAATTGGTGCGATAGCATCAAAGAAATACATTTGATCTTCCCCCGTCAATTTCGCCAGTGCCCTGGACAAGGCTGGCGAGGTCAACGGACCCGTTGCAATGATGGCCGGATCGTCAGGGATGGTTGTCACTTCCTCACGAATAATCCTGATCTTTGGATGGGCTTCCAGAGTTGACTTTATTAAGCCGGAAAACTGGTCCCGGTCTACAGCCAACGCCCCACCGGCTGGTAAGGAACTTGCATCTGCACACTTAATCAGCAAAGAACCCATCCGCCGCAGTTCTTCCTTCAACAGACCGGACGCCCGGTTAGGCAGGTTTGAACCGAGAGAATTGGAACAGACCAGTTCGGCCAAATTTTCAGTGCGATGGGCGCCGGTGGTTTTATATGGACGCATTTCATACAAGGCAACATCCACACCGCGTTCAGCCGCCTGCCAGGCCGCTTCGCAGCCTGCCAGACCGCCGCCAATAATCGTCAGTTTCATGGTTCTACTGTATCTCACAATGGACTTTAGCAGGATTTTACCACTTCGGCCATTATTTTTTTACATTAATCATCGCTAAGTGTTTCTGGCATAGATCTTGCAACTTCGGATATGTTCATATATAATGAGTCCAGGAGGCAGGATCATGAGTCTCAAACAAATGCAAGGCCAGTATCAGGCACAAGCTCCGCTGACGTCAGCCCATATCGCCCAGACGATGACATTGCTTTTCATGACATCCGCAGAACTGCTGCAGACGATTGATGTTGAACTTGGCAAGAACCCTGCCCTTGAAGCGATAAACGAACACCGGTGTCCCTCATGCGGCCGAAGGCTGCCCGAATTTGGCCCCTGCCCGGTATGCAGCCAATCCAAGACAATGGACCCGGATGAGACCATCGTCTTCATTTCCCCTCGGGATGATTTCTACTCCTATAACGGTAATGGTTCTTCCTACTCGAATGACCTCCCCGATGACCCGTATTCAGCCGCCAACCTGGATCTACCCAGCTATGTCCTCCGCCAGGTCGCACCCGAACTGGATGTGGATGAACGTGAAATCGCCGCGATGATCCTTACGAATCTCGATGAAGACGGTTTCCTTTCAATTGAAATCTCGGACATCTGCCGGTTCCATCACGTTTCTCTTGAAAAGGTGGAAGCCGTTCTTAAGAAGATCAAACGTTGTGACCCGATAGGTGTCGCTTCCCGGAACATCCGCGAAGCGCTCCTCGCCCAGGTGGAACACCTATCTGAATCGACCCCAGTCCCTGAATTTGTCCGCCGGGCAATTGCTGATCATTTCGATCTGTTGTCCAAGCATCAATACAGCGATGTGGCAAAACTTCTTGATACAACCGTTCAAAAAGTCAAGCTGGTCTCTCACTACATCAGTGAGAACCTGAACCCCTTCCCAGCCAGGGCAAGCTGGGGTACTTTCCGTGAACCGAACGATAATACGCCAGAAGTCTATCAACACCCTGATGTCTTAATCTATTACCTGAATAATAAACCAGGCAACCCGCTGGTGATCGAAATCATCACCCCTTCCCGCGGCACGTTGCGGATCAACCCCCTGTTCAAGAAAGCTCTCAAAGCCCAACCAGGTGAAAACCAGGAGGAATGGAAAAAGGACCTGGACAAGGCTTCGTTACTGATCAAATGCATTCAGCAACGGAACAATACCATCCGCCAACTAATGGAAAAAATTGTCAGTGTACAAAAATCATTTATAATCCATGGTGATACCGAAATGCAGCCGCTAACCCGCGCTGAAATCGCCATCGAACTGGGCGTCCATGAATCAACGATCTCAAGAGCCGTCGCCAATAAAACCGTCCAGCTTCCAAACAGGAAGATCATTCCATTGTCCACCTTTTTCGACCGCAGTTTGTCCGTCAGGGCTGTCCTGCGGGAGATTGTTGAGAACGAAAGTCATGCCATGAATGACACTGAGCTTTTGAATTCTCTTCAAAAGAAGGGGATCCAGGTTGCTCGCCGGACAGTGGCAAAATATCGTGCAATGGAAGGTATCCTGCCCGCCCATTTACGCAGAGTCCAGAAATTCGCTACCGCATGAGCAAAATGTGAACCAAAACGAACCGGAATACCCACTCAATTTTGACCTGTCGAAATCTGAGGGGATTGAATCCATCCTCACCTTATTAAATTTAATCCCTGATCCGGCCATCATCTATAGTCGCGGTAACGATCAAATCCTGGCAGCCAATAACGCCCTTTTTCTTCTCACCAATCTGGAAGAAAAAGATTTTTTAAACCAGGTAATTCATACCTTGCTCCCAAACATTCAGGACACGAATCCCACAACAGGGCACGGCCAGAAAACCCGCCTGCGCCATAAGCGTCAATCAATGATCCAGGTCTCTGTCCGAATATTTTCGCTCTCAAAATTCACTGACCACCTGATCATCATTCTGCGACCAGAGGACATGCAGACTCGTGAAGCGACAAAGCCCTTCGATCAGACTGCCCTCGTGGAAAAAATCCACTCGCTTTTTCATGCCAGAGAACAGGACGACCTGAAATCCTCGCTTTCTGTGGTCCTTGAAGCTTCCTGTGAATTATTGTCTGCAGATGTGGTTTGTTTATATAAAGCCAGCGGCACGATTCCCCAATTGTCGCAATACCTTGCCAGCAATGATGTCTTGGCCTGCGAACTTCCCGACCCCCTCACCAGTGAAGACCTGTCCAATACACAAGACGCTTTTCTATGGACATCGGAAGAACTGGCGAGGAACCAGCTTCAAAAGACCGCTGCGAGCGCTGACTTCAAATATCTTGTTGTTGTGCCCCTTGGGCAGGATAATGCACGCTTTGGCCTGTTTGTTGCCGGAAGTAAAACAGAAAAACCACTTCCCCATCTGCTCCCTATGGCGAAATTGCTGGCGACTTACACTGCCGGCTTGATGGAGGACCAAATCGCTTTGCAGAACACACGCAATCTGGCGAATAAAGTCAAGCAAGTGGTCCGCATTCAAAACGAAATCATCTCCAACCTTGAGGAAGGGATTTTAATCCTTTCACCGGACCTGACCATTGCCGAAATCAACCGGGCAGCCGAGGATATGTTAGGCTATGCAAATGTCGAAGCCATCCGGCAGCCTATCGACAACATCCTGATCGGTTCCGAGTCCTTCGGTTCCGCTTTCTCATCCGCGAAGGAAGGCTACCCCACTTTATTGAGAGGCGACCTGACCCTTCACCATCGCAGCGGGAAATCATTCCCAGCCCAGGTCATGACGACTCCGGTTATGAGTAATGGGAAGCTGGTCTCGATTATTGTGGTCATCCGGGATACCAGCCAGGCCGCAGAGAGCCAGGCTCAACAGAAACAATTGGAACAGCGGGCCATCCTGGGTGAAGTCACCGCTATTTTTGCACACGAAGTCCGCAATCCTCTCAATGCGATTACCCTCTCTCTCCAGCTCATGGAAGAGAATCTTGAGGGTGATGAAGAGAACCTGCAGTGGATCAGTAAGATACAGAAGGAATGCGATAACCTCATCGAACTTATGGAGAGTGTACTCTCCTTTTCCAGGCCCCTGGAATACAAAATGTCCAGTGTCAACCTTACCCAAATGATCAACCAGCTTCTGGACCGTTGGCGCCCCCGCTTATTACGGGTGAAGGTCACCCCATTTTTTGAATCAGAAGTGGAAAGCCCCTTTATCCAGGGAGATCAACGAGCGCTCGAACAGGTTTTCACCAACCTGATCAGCAATGCCATTAA
>DPKV01000191.1 GCA_003542325.1 Anaerolineaceae bacterium | reverse complement strand
CCCCGCCGGGGTGTATTTAAATGGGTAAAAGGGCAGGGCAATCGCAAAGTCATTTGTTTCAGCTTGTTAAATTCCTAATTATCCAAAACTCACCCCTTCCCGCCCTTCGGGCACCCTTCCCCTGGAGCGAAGCGGAATACCCGAAGGGTTTAGGGGAAGGGCTGGGGATGAGGTTGTTTATTGACAATAGTATACAGAAATCTCTTGGGTGTACTATGCAATTGCCCTGGTGTTGCACCTAAAGGTCTAAATTTTGAAGTAAAATGAAGTCATGGAATTGTATATTGCCGTGACAAAAGTGGATAAATTCAACCGGACCCAGAGCGGGGACACGGTTGAGACCATCGAACGCCCGAACGGCGGGATTTCAGCCGTCCTTGCCGATGGTCGGATCAACGGCGAAAGCAACAAAGCTATCTCCACCATGGTCAGCCACCGGGTGATCGGGAATATCAGTCAGGGCGTACGGGATGGCGCCGCCATCCGGGCTGTTTCCAGCCGGTTATTTGCAGAACACAACGGCACCGTCCAGGCAAATTTGAACGTCATCAGTGCCGACCTGCAAACGGACACCATCCTGGTCTCTCGTAACGGTCCGGTCCCTGTTTTTCTGATCAGCGACGGTCGCGTCGACTGCCTTTTGGCAGAATGTGAGCCGGTCGGGCTTCGCGCGGATGTCCTCCCATCGATTGTGGAACTCCCCATCCGGCCCAACATGGCTGTGATCGTATTCTCGGATGGCGTTTACAATGCTGGTTGGCAGCGGTCACAAAACCTTGACCTGTGCACAACGATTGAAGCCCTCATCGAAGAAGAAGACCCCACCGCCCAGGAATTGGCGGATTACCTCCTGCAGCAATCCATTCGTCTGGACGATGGCTTCCCAAATGACGACATGAGCGTCGTCGTGATGCTTATCTCACCCCAGTCCACTGACAACGTTCGACACATGAATGTCTCCATGAGCCTTTAATATAAGCCTGTTTGACAACTCAGCTTTTTCAGGATTTTCCCCGAATTTTCCATGTCTGCGATACAATAGAAAACGTCTCAGTTGAATGATTCTCACTCACCATCACCTTAGGAGGAACCTATGCGTCAGAAGGTCGTGCTGGTCACCGGTGCAAACGGTGAAATCGGGCATGGACTGATCCAGTATCTTGCCGAATCCACAGATGCCAATATTGTTGCCCTGGATGTGGTCCCGCTCGATAAAAACCTGCGACCCTATTGCAGTACCTATATCGTCGGCGATATCCTCGACCAAATGTTGTTGGGTCGAATGGTCGTCGAGCATGAAATCGCCACCATTTATCACCTCGCCTCAATCCTTTCCACCAAAGCGGAATACAACCCGGAAACCGCCCACCGCATTAACGTGGAAGGCACCCTGAACTTACTCAGATTGGCAGTCGAGCAATCGCAATGGCAGGGCTCACCGGTGAAATTCATCTATCCCAGCTCCATTGCAGCCTATGGGATCCAGACTCCCCGCGAAAAGGAAAAGGCGAAACCGGCCAAGGAAGATGAATGGAGCCATCCCAATACCATGTACGGGTGCAACAAACTCTATTGCGAACACCTTGGCCGATATTACAATTCGCATTACCGCCAGCTTTCAGCCGATTGCGGGACGACGGAAACCGTTGATTTCCGATCCATCCGTTTCCCGGGATTGATCAGCTCAGAAACCATTCCCACCGGCGGGACCAGTGACTACGGCCCGGAAATGCTGCACGCTGCTGCCAGTGGCGAGCCTTATTCATGCTTTGTCCGCCCTGATACGACAATCCCCTTCATGGTCATGCCGGACGCCGTCAAATCCCTCATCATGCTGGAAGCTGCCCCCCGGGAACAATTAACCCAATTCGTGTATAACGTGACCAGTTTCAGCATGTCCGCCCAGGATATCCACGACATCGTCTTGAAGGCCTTCCCAGACGCAGAAATCGATTTTGCCGTTGATAGTTGCCGGCAGAAAATTGTCGATACCTGGCCAAAAGAAGTGGACGATTCCGCCGCCAGAAAAGACTGGGCATGGAAGCCGGATTTTGACCTTGACCGCGCTTTCAATGAGTACCTGATCCCAGGCATACGGAAACAATACAAAGATTAATTTCCATCTCCGATAAATAAACTCCCGGACTGATTGGCACAGTTCCTGGGAGTTTTTGTTTCTTAAGGGATGAAGTCTTCTCATAAACCAGCTCCACCCGTTGTTGACATATCCACCGCTTCTTATCTGAATCGCGCCAACGCATGAAGGGAATGTGAGTCTCTTCTCGCAACCCAATCGAAACCCAGGTTATTTTGTTGTGTTAAACAGGCTAAGTTTGACCTCTTCCAATGGGTGCGATAAAATGAAGCCGTGTATAAAAACACCAGGGAACAGATCATCAATGCCTATTTATGAATATTTTTGCCAGGATTGTAAATAACCGTTTGAATGCATCCGCCCGATGAAAGACGCTGATGCGGAACTGGAATGTCTTCATTGTCACAGCATCAATGTTAAGCGCCAGGTCTCGCTCTTCAACGCAGCCAGTGGAGGGCGATCCATTACTGCCAGCAGCGGATGCAGCGGGTGTTCTGGCGGATCATGCAGCACATGAGGAACGCATCAATGAAAAAAACTTTTAATAATGCAATCATTACCGGTGGGTCAAGTGGAATCGGGCTTGCCTTGGCTAAACAACTCGCAAGTGAGGGGGCAAATATCTGCCTTCTTGCGAGGGATGAGGAAAAATTGGCGCAAACCCAGCAGGAAGTACAATCCTTATCGATTCGTAAATGCCAAAAAGTCACCACACTCTCCTGTGATATTCGAGACTACGCCGCTCTGGACCAAGCGCTGAATAATTGGCTTTCCGACAACGAATATCCGGACCTGGTGATCAACTCGGCTGGGGTGACTTATCCGGGGTATTTTCAGGATTTGGAACTTAGCACCTTCCGGTGGTTGATGGAGATTAATTATTTCGGCACCCTTCATGTCTGCAAATACATCGTCCCAGGGATGATTGACCGTGGTTACGGAACAATCATCAACATCTCTTCTCAAGCGGGGTTCTTCGGGATCATTGGCTATACGGGGTATACCGCATCCAAGTTCGCTGTGCGCGGCTTCTCGGATGCGCTGCGTTCGGAATTGAAACCGCTTGGTGTGCAGGTGTCGGTGGTTTTCCCCCCGGATACTGAAACCCCGCAACTCGCTTTTGAGGAGCCGCTTAAACCTTTCGAGACCAAGGAAGTGGCAGGGACTCTTCATCCCATGTCCGCTGAAGATGTAGCCAGCGAAACCCTGAGAGCCGCCCGCAAGGGGAAATATCTGATCATCCCCGGTTTTGGAGGAAAGTTCCTCTACAAACTAATGGGTATCATGGGCAATTTTACATTTACAGTGATCGATTGGCTGATTCAAAAGGCAAAGAAGAAAATGAATAGCAAGATGTAATGGGCAGGATGCCATTCTCCCAATCGATTGTCATTCCCTCATTTATTCTGAGAGTCCAGCCGCGCTTCCAATTGACTGCGATAAGCCATATGACGTCGCAAATTCTCAATTTCTACCGGCATCCTTTTAAATAACCCTGCTGATAGCAGAAGATTGACGATAATTGATGTGAGTGTAAGGCTGAAAAAGATCATCCAGATGCCAGTTGTCTTCTCCATGGCCCTGACCAATACCCAGCCTATCCCAATGCCAAACAATTGAGAAATGAACAGGATCGATGTGGCCGTTGCCCGAACTTCCGGCAGGGTAATATCAAAAAGCATTGCGAAAACATTCGATCGCCCCATCCCAATAAAAAGAGCGGTAAGCGAGATCAATATCCGAACAAGAAGTTTATCCAGGTCTCCAATTACAAAAGCGGAGATACAGGTCAATAAAGCAAGGGAAAATCCAAACAAGTTGGTCATAACCCTGCCCCGCTTCTTTTTTATAAAGATCGCATCACCTAAAAAACCTCCCAGTACATTCCCCAAAATTAATGCAACGATCATTGGAAAAAAGACAGGATAGACAGATTCATCGATTACGCCCAAATCCGTATGTGAAAGTGCGGAAGTCCACAGAGAAAAGCCCATCCAGGGTAACACAGAAAAGAGACTCAATCCACAGAGAATTAGAAAACTGGATTTCTCAGCAATATCCCTGGCGGTTTCCCAATCAAATAAATATTGTCCTGAGATGCGTATCCCGGTCAGAGCCGGTTCACGTAACCCTCTTTTGGGTTCCCGGACAAACAGGTAAATGATTAATGCCATGGTCAATCCCAGTACACCGGAAACCAGGAGATAGGATCGCCAATTCGCTCGAATAAAAAAACCCTGAAAATAAGATAGGACCAGAAAATAGGCAATAGGCTGGGCTGCCTGTAATAGTCCGAAGACCTTTCCACGGGTCCGCGGGGCGAATAAATCGCCAACGATGGAATAAATCCCCGTCATACTGCCAAAATCCATCAAACCGGCCAGGTAAGATATCCCAAAAGTCTCTATCGTCGGAGCAAGGCTGTTGAGCCAGGAAGTCGCCCACCATAAAGCGCTTGCCAGAACAAGCAGGTTCCGGCGAGAGTGTCGGTCAAAATTTATACCCCAAAACAAATATGAGATCGCAATCATGAAAGCCAGCAAAAATGAAATTATTTCGGAGAATGTGCCGGCTGAATTAAAGAAAGTCTCAGCTTTTTGTCGGATGGATTCAACGATCAACATATCAAACTGTTGGAGAAACAAAAAACAAAAGAAGATCATAAGAATAAGCCATCTCCTTCTGAAATATGTTTGATCCATCAGCTTCTCCTGAGAATTAGATTTCCTATCCATAAGTATAATCGCTTCTCTGATAAGTCCTCAACTTTTTTCCCTCCTCGTAGGGCAATCGTAAAGTCATTTGTCTCAGCTTTTTAAATTCCTTACCGGCCAAGAATCACCCCTTTCCGCCCTTCGGGCACCCTTCCCCTGGAGCGAAGCGGAATACCCGAAGGGTATAGGGGAAGGGCTGGGGAGCGTGTTGCTTATTGACGATGGCATGCATAAATCTCTTGTGTGTACTTTGCGATTGCCCTGTCCCACCCTCGCTATTGCATCTCGGATTAAACCAGATTATGATAACAAATATTCGAATAATCCTATGAGCGATAAGGTAAAAACCATTCTAAGCCGCTGGCGAAGCCACCCGACCGTTGCTGAAAACGTGGTTGAGTGGCGCGTCCTTGCACAAAAACCTGCTGATATGGTGGGATTTCCCGAAAACACCTCCCCTTCGTTGATCGAATATTTGCAAAGCCAGGGGATCAACGCCCTTTATACCCACCAGGCACAGGCCTATAAAAAAATAAACCAGGGAGAAAACGTGGCGATCGTCTCCGGGACAGCCAGCGGGAAAACACTCTGTTATAACCTGCCGGTGATCGATAGTCTGCGAAAATTCCCGGAAGGCCGGGCGCTATATCTCTTCCCAACCAAAGCCCTGGCGCAGGACCAGTTGATGGGTCTGCGGGATTTGCTTACGGGAATCAATCAATCGACGCAAATTCCTGTCAATATCTACGATGGAGATACCCCTCAACACACCCGCTCCCTGATCCGGAGACAATCCAGTATCATTTTGACAAACCCGGATATGCTTCACACGGGTATCCTCCCCCATCACACCGCCTGGAAAGATTTCTTCACTGCCCTGCGGTTCATCGTCATCGATGAAATGCACGCTTACCGCGGGGTGTTTGGCTCTCACGTTGCCAATGTGATCCGCAGACTTAAACGGATCAGCCGATTCTACGGCAGCCAACCCCAATTCATTCTGACCTCCGCAACCATTGCCAATC
>DPKV01000249.1 GCA_003542325.1 Anaerolineaceae bacterium | reverse complement strand
GGTGAGTCGTTAATCCAAAAGATCAGGCCTTTTTATCCGGAATATGATGCCCTTCTGCCGAGGGCAAGGTTCTATGCCCAGGCCCTTGAATTGCAGTGGGTTCTGCTGGGTGTGGAGTCCGGCGAGCAATACTGGTTCACAGCCCATTTAGGCGGCGCGCTGGATGTGGGGGGATGAGGCAAGCACGATTGGTATAAAAACGCCGGAAATATTCATAATTCCCGGCGTTTATCTTTTAAGCAGCTTTGGTCTTTTGGATCATCGCCTGTTTCAGGTCCCATAGCTTTTTTGAGAGCGAGACGTGGTAGGTGTGCGGATTCATGATACGGCGCACACCCGGGTCAAGGGCTTCAATGTCTGTGTCCCGCATGGCCCACATCTCAGGGATGGTTGGGCGTTCCGCTACAATCTCGCCGTCCCGGATCACCGGGATCAGCAGCTTCTCGATATGGTCAATCTCGTCCGCATCCAGGCAGCGTTGCTTGGTTGCCAGGGTGGGGTGGTGCAGAACCAGCGGCCTTTGGTTGCGGACATCTTCATCGTACAGGGCAACCAGGTCGGCGGTGGCCTTGCTGCGCTGGTCATATACCCGCCAGACGCGCTTGTTGCCCGGGTTGAGGGTTTTGTCAATATTCTCGGAAATTTTCAGGGTAGGCACCCATTCATTCTGTTGAGAGATCGCGACCAGTTTGTAAACGCCATCCAGGGCCGAATCCCCAGATGAGGTGATCAGTTTTGTCCCGACACCGTAGGTCAACCGGTGGATCAGCTTTTCCGGGTCAACTCCGTAACGGGTGGCTTCTTCCTGGATCTGGGTGATGATCTGCCAGATGACCAATTCATCCAGATCATTGGACAGGACGATCGAAACCTCCGGGAAGCCGGCCTCGTTCAGCATCTTTGCGGCCTTGATCGAGATGTGCGCCAGGTCACCCGAATCGAGCCGGATGCCGACAGGCCGGTGGCCTTTGCGTTTCAGGTTCTCAAAAACCTTGATGGCATTGGGAACGCCGGACCCGAGGGTGTCGATGGTGTCCACCAGCAGCAGGCAGTCATCGGGGTAGAGGTCCGCATAAGCCTGGAACGCGTCCAGTTCGCTCTGGCCCATCCCGAGGAAAACCTGCACCATGCTGTGGGCGTGGGTGCCCTTTGGCGTGAAACCGAGGACGTGCGATGCGCCGACATTGGACGAGAAGTCCGCACCGCCGATCAGGGCTGCCCGGGTGCCGTTGACGGCGCCCAAACCCTGGGCACGGCGCAGGCCAAATTCCATCAGAAGCTGTCCGTGAGCGCTCTGTTTGATCCGGGCTGCTTTGGTGGCGACCAGGGTCTGATAGTTGACAATGTTGAGTAAACCGGTCTCAATGATCTGGCCGACGGCCAACGGCCCCTCCACGACATGGATGGGGACATTGGGATGAACGACACGGCCTTCCTGCATGGCATAAAGGTTGACAGCCTTGGCAGAGAAATCGTTTTGAAGCCAACCGAGGAAATCTTCCTTGAAGAGCGGCTCACCGGCAGCGCTTTTCTGGTGACGCAGGTAATGGATCTCATTCTCGCCGAACACGGATTCATCCAGCCAATCCAGCAATGAGCCCAGGCCGGCGTAAATGCAAAAACCCGCTTTGTGGATGCCGTAATCCGGGTTGCTGCGGAAAAAGTGATCGAATTGGGCCGTTGTTTCGTGGATGCCGAGCTTGAAATACAACTGCGCCATGGTCAATTGGTATTGATCGGTGAGCAGGACGCCGCTGGCTGTCAATAAGTCTGTCGATTTCATCATTTGTTCATCACTCCGATAAGGTTATTTCATTTAGTTAATATGATCCGCGCATGCGCGGGGAAATTCTAGTTAACTCTGCCAATGGGGATGCCAAAGACCTGGATCAACCCATCCGCGGTCGCCAGGACCAGAAGCGTTCCGTCCGGGGAAAAGGCTAAAGCAATTGGCGGATTTTCTGAATTGACAAACGCGGCCACCGGAATCATATCAAGGAGAGCGGCATCAGCCACCGACCAGAGCTGGATTTCATTCAGGGTTGAGTCCGCCAGCAGGGTGCCTGATGTATCGAAGGCTGCGGCAAAGCTTTCCGTCCCCTGAGGATCATTTAGCCGGGTTGGATTGCCTGTTTCGCCTGCAAATATGGGAAGCAGGAAAAGACCTTCCTCACTGGCTGCTGCCAGAAGAGATCCATCCTTCGAAAGGGCAAGGTCTATGACCGTGACCTCAGACAGCAGGCTCGTTTCCGCACTCGTCCCGGCAAAGGTGGTGATTCCGGTTCGATTGCCGGAAATAAATTCAGTCAGTTCGTCCGGGCCCAGGAGCACCTCGCTAACCCGGAAAGGGGCCTCATCAGATGGGATTTGGGTCCGGGCCCGATAACGTCCCGTGACATTCCAGAGGCTGGTTGTGCAATCGGTGCTGCCCGTCAGAAGCAGCTCACCGGAGTTGGAAAAGGCCAGGTCGGTCACGGCGGCCAGATGGCCAGGAGAAATATCGTAATAATTTCCCTCATCCAGATTGAAGATTCGGACGGTGCCGTCCGTCAGACCCGCTGCCAGCAGTGCGCCGTCCGGGGAGAATTCAAGGGACTGCGCTGCCCCGGTCAGCACCCCCAGCATTTCTCCATTTGCAGCGCTATGCACTCTGATCCAGCCATCCGAATACCCGGCAGCGAGCACACTCCCATCCGGAGAAAAGGCGATGCTGTACATTTGGTTCGGGTGCAGGTTGAGAAAATCAACCAAAGTCCCGTCCGGCGTTTCTCGTTTTTCGATGGTGCCATCCGGTCTCAAGCCGAAGAAGAACTCCCCACCGGGTGAAAAAGCAACATCTGTAAAGGTGGCGTCAATTTCCCAGAGCATCCG
Source organism: Anaerolineaceae bacterium (assembly GCA_003542325.1). Lineage (GTDB taxonomy): Bacteria > Chloroflexota > Anaerolineae > Anaerolineales > Anaerolineaceae > Brevifilum. Next base: position 1,368 of record DPKV01000249.1, on the reverse strand, counting down.
GCTGTCAGACACCCGGCGAAATTCCGTGAGGTTATCGTTGCGGGAAATCAGGACCATAATGTTGTCCGGTGTGAGTGCGATCAGTTCGATGGGGTCCAATGCCGTGCTGTCATCACATGACCAGGAAAATCCGCCAGACGAATTCAGGCAGGTATTCGGGGCCTGTGAACACGGGTTCGGGATTCGGCTGGGATAATCATCCAGGTGATAGGTGTATTCATCGGAAAGCAACTCCCACAAGGCAATGGCAATGCCGTTACTGATGAGGATGAATTCCCCATTGGAAGAAGCGGCCACTTCGCCGCCCTCCGCCACCATCCGGGTCCAAAACAAAGGTGCGATGGATGCGGGCAGGTCCAATAGGTCATTTTCCTCAGTGTATTTGAGGGATTGGAGAGCAAGGGTTTCATTTGCAATGATCCCAAGAAGGTCAAGGTTCGGGCTGACATACGCTGTCCAACCGGTATTGAGTGAGAAATTGGCGATCATTTTCCAGGTGCCGGTTTGCCAGCGATGGACTTGAATGCTCCTGGATGCTTCAATGACCTGGAACAACTCCTGGCTATCCGGCGAAAAGGATAGGTTCAGGCGTTCTCCTGAGCCAAGACTTGAATCGGGGCTGGTCAGGTGAATCAAGGAGTCAAAATTGCCCCGCGCAATAACTTCGATTGAACCGTCCGATAACCCCAGTGCAATCTGACGATTATCCGCTGAAAAGCCCACCGCTCTGACAGGCAGTGAGGTCGGAACCAGAGCCAACTGAGCATAGGAAATGCTGTCATAAAAGACAGCGCCCAGGTTGGTCATCACCGCAAGAATTTGCCCATCCGGCGAGAGGCTGATCCCGTTCGCACTACCGTTCCCCCAAATCGCCAATAACGCCACTGCACCCGAGCTGCTCATGTCAATGGGGCCTGCCAGTTCAGGCAATGGTGTTCGCGCCAGGCTGATTTCGGTCCAGGGTTGGGTTGGGGTGGGTGAGGGCAGGGTTGTCGGGGTGGTTGTTGGCTGCTGTGCAGCGGTCGCCGTTTGGGTAGGAACGAGGGTCGCTGTCCGTGTGGGTGTGATTTCTTCGCCGGTCGTTATCGGGGTAAGATTGGCCGCAGGTGATGAAACCATCTCAGGCCGGCAGGCTGTCAGCGGGATGGACAAGAGAAAAACTGAAAGGAGCAAGATTCGGGATAAACGATTGCACATCGTAACCTTCCTAACCTGATTCCATGGCGAGGACCAGGGTTTTTTCAGTTGTCTTCTGGTACCGGGATCCGTCCGGGAAAGTGACAAGGGTATCGGAACCCTCCCGCCGAATGGATAGCCCCTGCCAATGCACTTCCACAGGCCAGGGGAACGGATTTTGTCCCCAAACGG
>DPKV01000147.1 GCA_003542325.1 Anaerolineaceae bacterium | reverse complement strand
TGTCCAGCCCCTTTTCCATTTGCATGATCGTCACACCGGTCACATCGTCATGCAGGACAGCGGCTTGTACCGGGGCGGCTCCCCGCCAGCGTGGCAGCAGAGAAGCATGCACATTGACGCATCCAAACGGCGGCAGGTGCAACACCTCCTCACGCAGGATCTGCCCGAAGGCAGCCACCACGATCAGATCCGGTGACCAGGCATTAAGTTGGGCCATCGCTTCCGGCTCTTTGAGACGGGCGGGTTGGATGACCGGCAGTCCAAGCTTTTCAGCCAGCACTTTCACATCCGGCGGGGTCATTTTTTGGCCCCGCCCGGACGGTCGGTCGGGTTGAGTGACAACACCGACAACCTCAAAAGCTTTATTGAGCACTTCAAGAGTGGGCAATGCAAAATCGGGCGATCCCATAAAAACAATTCTGGTACTCATGAGCCTCATTTTAACACATCCTTAAAACCAGCTAATCAAAGTTAAATTGATTTTCCAGGATAATTTATGTTAGAATAAATTAGAGAATTATGGTAAAAATTGTATTAGTGTTATTTCTATAAATAATCGGAGGCAAAAATGACAGAAGAAAAAATTGTAGATCCTAATATCACCAGTGATGATAAAACCTGGGCGCTGCTCTCTTACCTCTTCACACCCATTATCCCCATCATTCTCCTCTTCATTGAAGACAAGAAAGATCGCCCATTCCTGAAGGCGCATTATCCACAGGCCTTAGCCTGGGGTATCGTGATCACCGTGATCTCAGTGCCGCTGTCCTTTGTGTTCGTCGGCGTATGCACCGGTCTATTCGGCCTGGTCATGAGCATTATTTGGGGAATCAAGGCCTATAACGGTGAGTATGTGGAAATCCCGGTCATCACCGATTTTGTGAAGAAACAGGGTTGGGCCGGATAATCCATTCTCGTAATGAAGATAACAAGACCTGTCCAAAGCATTGGACAGGTTTTTAATTTCTGCAACTTTTCATACTCCTGAACGTATATCATTATAGAAAAGTGTTCTAAAAGAAATAATAAATTTGAATTTCACAACCCGCACAACGAGGATTGTTTATGCCAAAAAAATCATCAACCAATCAGGAACCGGAAAAACTGGAAGCCTCCACCTCCATTCCAGATCCCTCGCCTGTTATTGATCTGGACAAGTCCCAGGCATGGGAGAAAAAAAAGGACACTGCCAGAGGCACAACCCAGGCCCCACCGGAATCAGCTGCGGGCAAACCCGGAGACGAAGAACCCCAGCAGAAACCAACGAGAGAAGAAACAACCTGGGCTGTCATCTCCCATTTGAGTGTCCTGCTTAACCTGGTGACCGGTTTTTTGGGTGGCATTGCCGCCCTTGTGATTTACTTCGTGTATAAAGACCGATCCCGATATGTGGCTTATCATGCACTGCAATCCTTCATTTTTCAAACCATCACCTGGCTGGGTGGCGGATTAATTTCGGGCTTCCTGATCACGTTTGGCGGCGCGCTCTCCTTCCTCATCATCCCCTTGCTCTGCCTGATTCCGGGATTCCTGATCCTGTTACTGATCCCTATCTCGTTGATCTATGGTGTCATTGGTGCAGTTCAGGTCAGCAATAATGGGAATTTCACCTATTGGCTCGTAGGAGATTGGGTGCTTGGTATGATGACCCCTAAAAGGAAATAATCGTTCATCCAGCTTTTGACTTAATGGTAGAATCGACGAGGGAAAACCTCAAACACCCGGAATGAAATTAACGGACAACAAGTCTTCGATCACAGGTAAAAAAATCAATGGAACATATCAAAATTTATGGTACAAAATGGTGCGGAGACACAAAGCGCGCTTTACGCATCTTTGATGAACGCAGCATTCCTTACGATTGGATCGATATTGATAAAAACCCACAGGGAGAAAAACTCGTAAAAGAGACCAACCACGGTAACCGCAGGGTTCCGACCATCTTCTTCCCTGATGGCTCCATCCTGGTTGAGCCCAGTAACCAGGCGCTAAACGAGAAACTGGACGCTCTGCAACATGAAACGGATTAATATCAAAAATGCTCTGGTTTTTCCAGAGCATTTTTAGGCTTTAATTTGGCAAACCGTTCAGCTTTTCCGGGTACCTTCAATCAATTCCCGACCGATTAGAAAAACAGCCGTTCCAATCACCAGCCCGCCGGCAACCGTCAACAATGTGACAGCCAAATGACGTTTCTTCTGGAAAATTGGTGATTGCTCTAAACGCTGTTGGAGGTTCCCCACAAAATCACGGTCTGGCCTGACCGGGGATAACCTGGTTCGAAGCGATTGCTCTAATTCAAGTAAATTATCGTTCTCATTAATCATAACCTCAATCCTGCCATTTCTTCCAGCCTTTTTTGGCCGCCAGGGAAAAATTTTTAACCTGTGTTTTATTCCTGTTCACTTTCCATTTTTTCGCGCAATTCAAGCAGAGTTCGGTGGTACAAGCTTTTTATTGCGCCTTCACTTTTCCGCATGATCTGACCAATTTCCGCATTCGAAAGTTGGTCGACGAATTTCAGGATCAGCAATTCCTGCCGGTAAGGTGCCAGGTCCCGAATCATCACCAGCAGGTTTTCAACTTCCTGGCTGCGGACAAGCCGGGGTTCGGGTTGAGGGCTCGTCTGGACAAGAGTCTGGCCTTGCATATCATCCAGCGAAACCTCCTGCTTACGGGCGCGATCACGGTGATAATTGGCAACCAGATTATGAGCAATCCGATATAGCCAGGCTGAAAAAGGCAAACCCATATGCCTGTAATTCTGAATGTGACCCATCGCCTTGAAAAAGACTTTCCCCGTCAAATCCTCTGCATCGTTCGCACTGCCGGTACGGTAATAGATATAGTTAAATATCCGCTCCACATACCGCTCATAGAGGATACCAAAAGCAGCAGGGTCACGCTTTGCTTTATCAATCAGGGTCTTTTCATCTTGTGGATCGGTCAAAGGATCTGCCTTCTGCCATCATAGTGATTAACCATCGAAACCGAAAAAAGTCACACACGAATTAAATGTATCACAACAGGAAGTGAAAGCCAAACTCACTCACCGGAGGGTGAAGTATACACAACCCCTTTTTTCCATGACCAGTCGACCCCCCTCCCGGTGAACGGGCAAACAGAAGTGAAATGTATTAACCCGCAGGCTTAGCTCATAATCTTTCTTCAGGATATACGCAGCCTTGCCCTGCAGAAAATGCTTGCCGACTGTGGATGTCCCTATCCTGTCCAGAAAAGGTTTTGAGTCAACATCCTGCCCACGCACCAGTGTTTCAATGTACTCTCCGCAACACCGGTCCTCATCGCCGTCCCGACCGCGATAAGTGCCCGTCACAACAAATGCAACATCATCGGGATTGAGTTCACGAATAAAGGAAGCTGTTGCGCCTGCGACCACAAAGGAGGCAGCCAACAATTGTACAGCGTTTTCCGCCAGGATCAAGCCTTGTGTGCCGGCGCTGGAACGATGAATGAGGGTCTTCCCGGATAAGTCAGCGTGACAAATTTCATCAGGGGAGTTGCTAAAGTCAAAGGAAGGTGGTTTATACCCATCCACTTCGCCCATTAAAAGATATGCCTCGTTTTCTCTTTTGTAATGCAACGCCTCTTCCACTTCACCAACCGGGCAGATCGGACACACGCCATTTGCCAGGGCATAGGCAGCAGTCGTAAAAGCGCGCAATACATCAATTACAACGACAACGCCATGAGTATTCGATGCTTCAGCGAGGGAGTAGTAATGGAATTTAGTCATTTGTTCCGGTCACTCTTGAATAAAAACATGATGAATATCATATCCCAGAAAAGGACAATATTTAAGATCACTTCAATGTATAATGAGCATGGTCATAAAACTATAGATTTATTTGGGAAAAGATTACAACTACACCAAGGAGAGCGATGATACACAGCACCTTTAAGTTTTCAAGCAAAGACGGGTTGGAACTATTCGGTCGTGTCTGGCAAACAGAAGAAAAACATCCCAAGGGTATCGTCAACCTGATCCACGGATTAGGCGAACATTCCGGAAGATACAACCATGTCGCTGAAGCACTCACCAAGGCTGGATACCACATGGTCGGTTTTGATCTTCGCGGTCATGGCCTTTCAGAAGGAAACCGTGGTCATACCCCGGGTTTTGATTTTTTTCTGGATGATATTTCCCGATTTATAAATGAATCCAAGAAACAATTAGGTGAATCATTACCTTCCTTCATTTACGGACACAGCCTGGGAGGTTTAATCGTTATCAACTACGGCATGCGTTTTCCTGAAAACCTGGCTGGGGTCATTGCCACCGACCCTGCCCTGAAGCTTTCGTTTGCTCCCCCACCCGTGATGTTCTTCATTGCAAAAATCATGGCGAATTTGATCCCCACCTTTTCTTCAAGCAACTCGCTTGATGTCAACGCTCTGGCCCGAGACGCAGCGGTTGTCAAGGCTTATCAGGATGATGTCCTGGTCCATGACCAAATCTCAGCCCGCCATGTTGTTGATATGATCCATGCCGGTGAAGACATGCTGTCCCGTGCAGAGGAATGGTCCCTGCCATTGCTTCTGATGCATGGCTCCGATGACCGGATCACATCATCCGATGCCAGCAAAACTTTTGCAGAAAAAGCAGGCCCTGAAGTGACCTTTGTCCCGTGGGAAGGGTACTATCATGAGATCCATAACGACCTTGGCAAAGAAAAGGTCATCGAGAAAATGATCTCATGGTTGGATGACAGGGTAAAATAAAGGACTTACTATCATCCTTGACCGCCTTTATCGGCGGATATAAAATAAGTAGTGAAGAACGTTTTGACAATCTTACGAATTCTCTAAGGAGAGCATGCATGCATGAATTTCATCAGCAAAAAGACCTGGAATCCATCGATCCAGGCCTCTTTAGGTTAACGCAGCTGGAAGAGGAACGCCAGACTCGCCGATTGATTATGATCCCCAGTGAAAGCGCTGCCCCGTTGGCTGTGCGCGAATTATTGGGTTCTTCATTCACCAATATCTACGCAGAAGGTTATCCTCGTCCCGAGACCCTGGGATTCGAAGAAAACGAAATACTGGATTACACAAAATCCCTGGGGACTTACCGCCGTTACAGCGACCCCCGCTATTACAAAGGGGTTGAATATGTGGATGTGGTGGAAGCCCTCGCCCGACGTCGCTGTGCAGAGGCGTTTGCCGCCAACGGCGTGACTGCTGACCAACTCTATGCAAACGTGCAGCCCCTTTCCGGCGCACCTGCGAATAACGCCGTCTATACCGCCTTCCTCAACCCGGGTGACTCCATCCTGGGCATGAGCCTGCTGGTCGGCGGGCACCTGTCACACGGCTCATCCGTCAACCGCTCCGGTTTATTCTATAATGCTCAGCATTACAACATCGACCCCAAAACCGAACTGCTGGATTACGATGCCATTCTTGCCAAAGCGCAGGAAATCCACCCCAAGATCATCGTCGCCGGTTACTCCAGTTATCCATGGGTCCCCGATTGGGAGAAATTCAGGGAAATCGCTGATAAGGTTGGCGCATTATTACTAACCGATGTATCCCATATCGCAGGGCTGATTGCAGCCGGTCAAATCCCTTCGCCGGTCGGCTTTGCCCATGTGATCACCTTCACCACACATAAAACTTTAATCGGGCCACGCGGGGCAGTGATCCTGACCGACAACGCCTCCTACGCGAAGAAAATCGATAAGGCCGTCTTCCCGGGTGAACAGGGTGGACCGCATATCAACACAATTGCCGCACTGGCCTTGACCTTTAAGATAGCCCAATCTGAGGAATTCAAGACCTTACAAGGCCAGGTGATCAAGAACGCCAAAGCCTTTGCGGACCAGCTTCAATCCCGTGGTCTCCGGGTTCCCTATGGCGGCACTGATACCCATATGGCGTTATTGGACTGCAAGTCCGTTACAAGCCCGGACGGCACGATCCTGACCGGTGACATGGGTGCCCGCATCCTGGATATCGCTGGCATCGTCGCCAACCGAAACACGATCCCGGGCGACAAATCAGCCTTCTTGGCAACCGGCGTCCGGTTCGGGACGACCTGGCTCACCCAACGCGGTTTCAAAGAAGCGGAACTGCGCCAGGTCGCAGATACCATCGCTGATCTCCTCTCCAGTGTTACTCCCTATGCCATGTCCGGCGGAAGAAAACCACAACTACGCGCCAAGGTCAGCTTTACCGCCCTCGAAGAAGCCAAACTCAGAGTCAAAGCTTTGGCGGAACAAGCGAATAACCTGGATCATGTAGCCACAATAGAGGGTTACCCCCATTATTTTGATATTGAAGACAACCAGGAAACCACCTGGGCTTCCTTCCAGCTCAGCGGTGAACAGATCCGGCATTTCCTAACCTATGCCTGTGCCAGTGATATTGAAGCATTGAACGCCGGTGAAAGCCAGCCCACCCTGCTCCATACGACAAAAGGGGACGTGGAAGGCTTCCTGAAATGCGTTACCCCAACCAATTTTGCGATAACCGTGCCAGGGAAACAGGCCGGCCTGGCCAGTGCCTGGCTCCGTGACCTTTCAGACGCCTACATTCAATTTGATCCCGACTTGAACATGCGGATGCCCGGTCCGGTGGCGATTGAAGACCTCGACCCATTAACGCCCGAGGTTTCTTCTTCCCCGGTAATTGGCAGCACCAAACCGTATTATGCCGGATGTCAGAAAGATGCCCGCCAGGGACAGGCCTTGCCGCCGTTTAAATGGGAAACAGCCGAGTCAAGCGAAGTCTTGACCACTCCGCTGAACGCAACCCACCGCGAAATGGGTGCCAAAATGGTGAATTTCGCAGGTTGGGATATGCCCGTCTGGTATTCCTCTGTTTTGGAGGAACATCTCGCCGTGCGGAATGCCGCCGGTCTGTTTGATGTCACACACATGGGCGTCTTCCAGGCCGAAGGGCCGGACGCCTGTTTATTCCTCGACAGCGTTTGTGGGAATGACATTGGCGCATTGGAAATCGGCGAATCCTGCTATACCCATTTCCTCGATTCGGACGCGAACGTCCTGGACGATCTGCTGGTCTATCGACGTGGTCAGGAAAAATACCTGGTGGTCGTTAACGCGGCCAACGACGAGAAAGACTGGGCGTGGTTGAATGCAGTCCGTGAAGGTAAAACCCGAGTGGATTTACAATCCCCCTGGGCTGTCGCCTTCGGCCGCAAGGTCACACTTCGTAATTTACGTGACCGACAAGCTGGTCCGGAGATGCGGGTGGATGTCGCCCTCCAGGGGCCAAAGTCCCGTGAGATCATGCTGAAACTGGAATGCAGCGATGAAGACCGTCAGGCCATCCTCGGACTGAAGTGGGCCCAGTTATGCGAAGCCACACTAAATGCTATGCCGCTGGTGATCTCCAGAACAGGTTATACCGGTGAACGGATGGGTTTCGAACTCTTCGTTCACCCTGACCGGGCAGTTGACCTGTGGAATGCCCTGCTGGCTGCCGGAGAATCCCTTGGACTGAAGCCCTGCGGACTGGGTGCCCGGGATTCCCTGCGCACAGAAGCCGGTCTGCCGCTTTATGGTCATGAAATGGGCGGGGTGCTTAACCTGGGTGTTGGCGAAGCTGCTTTTGGTAATTTTGTAAAGACCTATAAACCCTGGTTTGTTGGACGCCAGGCTTATCTGCAACAGGAAATAAACCGGAAAGGCATCGTAGTCCGGTTCCGGTTTGATGAAAAACGAACCCGCATGGCGCATCTGGGCGATCCTGTCCTGGATGAGCGCGGGAAAGTTGTTGGAACGGTTACAAGCTGCGCGATCGACTCTGAAGGCTCCCTCACCGGCCAGGCATTCGTGTCTGATAAATACGCAGCGGAAAACACCCCCATTTTTATCTATCAAGGTTCACCTGAAACAGCCGGCATAGCGCCGGCCGAACTGGAGATTGGCGACCGGGTCACCTTACCAGCCCGTGCTACAGTCCTCAGCCGATTCCCCAAATAAGGAGAGATATTTTTATGCACACGTTATGGGACGAACGCTTTGCTCTGAGAACGGATAACATTGGCAGTTCCGCAATACGCGAGATGCTCAAGTTCACCTCACAGCCGGATGTGATCTCATTTGCAGGCGGAATGCCGGCACCGGAAGTCTTCCCCATTGAGAAATTCAAGGAAGCTTGTGATGTGGTATTAACTGAAATGGGCGATAATGCTCTGCAATACGGCTCCACCGAAGGTTATCAGCCCCTGCGTGAAATGATCGCCAAAAATGCCACCAAGTATGGCATCCAAATTTCCGCAGACAATGTGCTGATCACCACAGGCTCTCAGCAAGCCCTGGACCTTCTCGGCAGGATCTTCATTAACCGGGGTGACCGCGTCCTGGTGGAGTCCCCGACTTACCTCGGTGCACTGCAAGCCTGGAACGCTTATGGCGTGAAATACGTCACCATTCCCTTTGACCAGGATGGTATGCGGACCGACCTGCTGGAATCCCGCTTGCGGATGGGGATCAAGTTTATCTATGTCCTGCCCAATTTCCAGAATCCAACCGGAGTGACACTGTCCAGAGAACGCCGGAAGCAATTGATCGAAGTTGCAGATGCCTACGGCGTGCCCATCATTGAAGATGACCCTTACGGTCAACTGCGCTTTGAAGGCGAACACCTCCCGCCGGTGGTCGTACTGGATGATGAAATGCGGGCAAAGGAGGTCCCGATCTACAGCGGAAATGTGATCTACACCAGTACTTTCTCCAAGATCCTGGCCCCAGGTCTCCGCCTGGCATGGGTGGTCGCCCCTTGTGAAGTGATCCGAAAACTCGTTCAGGCCAAACAAGGTGCGGACCTGCACACCTCCACCTTCAACCAATATCTGGCCTTTGAAGTGGCAAATTCACAGTGGATGAATTCTCATATCAAGATCATCCGTTCCACCTACAAAGAGCGCAGAGATACCATGTTGACAGCCCTCGCAAAATACATGCCCGAAGGTGTGCAATGGACTCATCCCAAGGGCGGCTTGTTCCTGTGGGTCACCCTGCCGGAAGGAATGGACGCGAACATCATCTTCAAATCTGCGGTGGAATCAAAAGTCGCCTTTGTCCCCGGCGATTCTTTCCATCCCCTGGGTGGCGGCGAAAACACCATGCGGTTAAATTTCTCAAACTCAAAACCCGAAATGATCGATGAGGGCATCAAACGCCTGGCGAAAGTCATCAAGGATAACCTGAAAGCCTGATACGTTTCATTGTTAAATAAAAACACCCGGTGATAATCTTTTCAAAATATGACCGGGTGTTTTCGTTTCAGTTACTCAGTACAATTCCGGATGGGTATGCTGCCAGAGCTTGAAGTCGGTCAGGATCGACCCGCCGATGAACTCTCGGAGGATTGAATTATCGGGGATAAACTCCGAATCGATAGGCAGGAACCATTGCAGGAATTTCAGGAGACGTTTCGCTTCGATGTATTCCATTGTGCCATAGGGAACCTGGCGCAGTAAGGGTTCAACCAAAGGCTTCAGCGCGGTCAGCTCATAAGCCAGGGCGGAATTGAACATCACGTTCGCGTTTTCCTGGTATGGGAAAATATGGCGTTTCTCGCCACGCCGGACATTCTCCCAATTGGCAATCGTTTGCTGCGCAGAGTAACCCCGATCGGTGGCATCCCGCAGGATCCGCCGCAGTTCCCGGGTGTCAGTTGTGGAAATCCGGTTATGCCGATCCAGATTCAATTGGGTCAGACAGGAGACGTAGATCCGGAACGCCTGTTCGGTCGGCATGGATTCCAGCAGCTTTGGGTTCAATCCATGAATGCCTTCCAGGATGATCATCTGCCCCGGTGCAAGCTGAACTTCATCTCCCGGTTCATTGATGCCCGTTTTGAAATTATAGCGGCGCATCCGGACTCGTTCTCCCGCCGTGAGACGCCTGATATGCTCATTCAGCAAGCTGCGATTGAGGGCATCCAAATTCTCGAAATCGTAGTCCCCATTTTCATCCTTGGGGGTCGCTTCCCGGTCAACAAAATAATTATCCATCTCCAATGCGAAGGGTGAAATTCCCTCTGAGAGAAGTTGAATGGCCAGTCGTTTGGAAAATGTCGTCTTGCCGGATGAACTCGGCCCTGCGATCAGGATGACCCTGACTTCTTCCTTCCGGTCCCGGATGGCCGTCGCAATATTGGATATTTGCTGGGCATGCAGTGCTTCCGAAACAAGGATCACTTCATTGATCCGCCCATCCTGAATGGCATCATCCAACGCGCCGACGCTTTGAATCCCCAGGGCTTCAAGCCATTGACCATACTGGCGGAATGTCGCCAAAAGCTGCGGATAGCTGGGCATGGGGGACAGTTTATGCGGCGCATGCCGGCGGGGGAACCGCAAGACGAACCCACGCCCAACCAATTGCAGATCAAACCATTTCAGGTAACCCGTTGAAGGCACCATATACCCATGATGGTAATCCCGCTGTCCATGCAATTCATACAGGACCAGGTCATCCCCATGCCGGTAGTTCAACAGCCGGAGTTTATCGTCCTGACGGCGCTCACGGAAGAACTGTTTGGCCTGCTCAAGGCTGACCTTTTCCCGCACCATGGGTTCATCCGCAGCGACCAGGGCTCTCATCCGGTCTTCAAGGGCATCAAGGCTGGCCTGGGTAAAAGGCTCATGCTCAGGGATATGACAGTAATACGCGCCGGAAGAGACTGAATGGTCAATGGTCAATGACCATTCGGGATAGAGCTCCATAAATGCCACTTCCAGCAGGAAAGTCAATGAGCGGCGGTAGATCCTGGCGCCATCCGGGTCAGACATGTTGACCGGTTTGACGACCGAGTCAATCCTGATCGGATAAGTCAACTCGCGCAGGTCATAATTCACAATTGCGCCGACGATGGACGGTTTTTTCGGGTCCTGGTAGACCTTCATAAAGGTTTCCACCGACGTATTCCGGGGGCCGCGCAGAACCTTACCATCAGGAAGGAGAATTTCCACTTCCTCCCGCATTTGGGTTTCAACAGTGATCTTAGGCTCCATGTCAATTTTCTTTCAGGGCGGTACAAAAGTACCGCCCATATCGTTGTGAGGGCCTAATATTTTACCTCAAATGTCCGTTCATGGCAGCAGCATCGGGATCTGGGCATAATCATCCGCGCTCAGCGCATCCAACGAACCCGTCGCACTGGTGTATCCTGAAAGGATTGCAGCCTGGTCGGGGTCACTGCCTGCCGGCAACAGCAGGTCGATGATGCGGGTGTGGTTGATATCCGCCGGTGCGCCGCCAAACAACCATTGAGCAGCCTCGGTGGATACATTCCTGACCCGCCACACGCCTTCAGCAGGATAGCCTTCCTGCCCCAGAACGGCTGCGGCATAACCCCAGGTCGCCGGGTCGCCTTCCGGCAGGAATGTCAACGGAACCCGGATCACGATCGCATTCCGGGCTGTGTCCACGAAGACCTTCAGGCCGCTGGTCGCTTCAGAATATTCTTTTGGCTCAAGTGTGTCCGGGTCAGCCTGGATAACCTGGGAGGTCCAACCCTCAGCCCAAACCGCGTACTCCCAGCCATAGCCTTCTTCCAAAGCAGCATTCCGACCTGGCAGGAGCAGCCTTGCACCGGTGCCAGCGCCGGGATCGGTGTCAATATAAACATCCACCGTCTGGATGGAGAGGCCAATGGCCGAATTCCATGGGTTTTCAATTGAAACCGGGAACCCTATCGTCAGGACCAGATTCTCATCGGTATACCCGACGGTGAAGGACTGCGCGTCATAGACCGATTCCGTAAAGACGGCATCCTCCGGATAGGTATAGGTGCCGGGTCCGTTATCGTCACCCTGCGGGTCTTCAATGTCGAGTACTGAAGTCACTTCACCCAAATCCGGGAAGATCAGTTCAGCCACGCCAGCCACAGGATATATTTGCCCAATTGGCTGCGTCATCACCCGTAAACGCAGGGCGTCACCTGCCGAGAAAGCGCCAAGGCTTTCCAGGGGAACAGCGACTTCGATGATCTCTGTGCCGAGTGCGATCGGACCGACATTTGAAGTAACCAAAGCCCAATCGTCTCCATCAACCTCGTAGAGATCCACCGTGGTGCCACCGTCCCAGACGATTAGTTTATTGGCGTTGAATCCCAGGAGCTGATCTGTCCCCTTGGCGAAAGCCAGAGCGGCGCTTTCTGCACCGGGAACGAAGAAGTAAATTTCAATCCGAGTCCCGGCAAGGTTTACTTTATTATCCAAACGTAGGTAAAGATTTTCACTATCCAATGTCAACCGCAATCCCTGGAAATTATCGTCAGCAGTGATCCGGTAAAAACTTCCCGTATCCCAGGCATCATCATCCTCACCATCAATTACGGGTGTCGAAACGGATAGGAAGCCGTCGGATGCCCTTGCCGGTGAGGATTGAATGATCGGGGCAGATACAAACCGGGGCACATCTTCACCCAGCGAGGTGTACACACCGGCCAGTAAAGCCCGGAATCCTTCATCAAAATAGCTGTCCTGACCGGAATCCTGGTCTGTGCCATACCACCAGAACCAGTCCGAACCCTCTGCGAGATACATGAAGTCAAAGGCTTCCGCCAGGGCTTCGGGTGTTGTCTCCTTTTCGCCGGTCTCGTAGGCGGCCAGGTCTGCCCGGACCCGGGCCAGGTAATCCCAGGCAATCGCTTCTTCCGTTTCGCCGATCCAGGTGTCGTAATTGGCGCTGAACCAGGCACCCGGGAAGAGTTCGTCAATAGTTTCCTGCTCGGGGAACATTTCAAGATATTCCGAAGGGGTCACGGTCTGCAGGACTTCGCTGTCGGTGAAACCCTGATAAAGCGCATGGAAGAAATCATTCCCGTCATTGGGATAACTCTCCCAGGCATTCTCACCATCCAGAATGATGCTGACGATATGGGGGCCTTCAATCCCCTCTGCCACGAACCGGGCCTGGATCTCTTCCAGTTTGCCGATCAGGTCCGCTGCGCCTTCTTCCCCGCTCATGCTGGCGTAAACGAAACCGATGTTATCGGAAAGGACGCCATCGCGGAAGAACATGGCGACCTGGTTGCCATCGTCATCGGTGACATAGTATGGGCGGTAGAGTAAATCCGCTTCCTGAACAAAACCCTCCGAATCACGGGTAAAGGACCCGATCCCCAATGACTTCGCCAGGACGGGCTCACCGGTTTGCATTACGGAATAACCTGCTTCAACCACAAGGGGCACTATCGCCTGGGCGACAGAACCCTCGCCGGGCCAGAGGCCGCGCACCGGCTGTCCGAAGTTTTCCTCGTACATCTCCACACTGATCGCCAGGTGGGCTTCCGCATCCTGAGGATAAGCGAAAGAATAGTCCGGCATGATCGCGCTGGGGTTCCCCACCAACGCAAGCTGGTTGTCATAGATCAACGGCAGGATCGGGTGCGCGTAAGGCGTCGTGGTCACTTCAATCTGCCCGGTCTGCTGGAGGGCAGCGTGATAGGGAATGACCTCCTGCAAGATGGTTTCAACTTCGCCAAAGAGAATAGCTTTATCCTCCTGCGTGAAGCCCTCTCCCTTTGCGACCAGTGAAGCCAAAGGCTCTTCAGCCAGGAAAGCCGGATCAAACCAGGCCAGGTTGAACCAGACCTGTAAATCCATGAAATCCTGTTCGGTATAGACTTCCATAGCTTTCTGAATTGCGGAAGTCGTCGTTCCCCCGCGCAGGTCAAGCAGTTCCAGATAACGCGGGAACAAAGGAATGACATTCGTCCAGTTCGCATCAAAGAAGCGTTCCAGAATGAATTGTTTTTCCGCGTCCGTCAG
Organism: Anaerolineaceae bacterium; assembly: GCA_003542325.1. Lineage (GTDB taxonomy): Bacteria > Chloroflexota > Anaerolineae > Anaerolineales > Anaerolineaceae > Brevifilum. The sequence goes on along the minus strand of DPKV01000147.1, from coordinate 4,642 downwards.
TTCAGAGGCGGGTTTTTCCGCCAATGTCCAGTAGATATCCTTCGCACCGCTTGCCAGGTCATTGATCTGACGGATCAGGGATGGCGTGATATTAAAGGTCACATGCACATCCGGGTATTCAGCCACTTTCTGGGCCATATCGAGGTAATCCTTGGTCGCATGAGCGCGCACCCAGGGCCGAGTGTAAAACCCATCCTCGTTTTTATAATAAAGGGGTTGGTGCTGGTGCCAGGTCAGGTTGACGTAAAGGACGTCATTCGCCAGGTCCGGCTCCGGCTCAGTGGTTGCTTCCACCACCTGAGTTTCCTCCGGTGGAAGCGTTTCCTCCTGGGTCGGGGTTGGGGTCGTCTGGCAGGCGACCAGTGACGTGAACAGCAAGCTAAAAGCGATAAATAAGGTGAGGACTTTCGCAAGCGTTTTCATAGCTCTCCATCCTGTATATGATGATTGATTTCCCAATTAGATATACCCGATTTTACACCATAATAAGATCGCCAGTCCATGAAACTGGTTTCCCTCACACCTGCTGATCAAAGCGAAATCCGATCGCCAATGAGAATTCACCCATTGTGAATTTCAGCCCACCCACACTCTTTAACATATCCATTTGCGCTTGACGCTCCCCCCATAACCGGATAAAATTCAGGTTCGCTGGTTGATTATCCAGCAATGAACCCCAACTTATCAGAGAGTGAAGGTAACCCCCGGAATGAAGGGGTGAGAGGCGCTCGAAGGATGGAAGAATGACTGAAAAAATCGTATTGACCGCCCAAAAACGAACTATTAAAGGCAAACAGGTTGGCCAACTCCGCCGCCAGGGATTGCTCCCCGGGATCATCTACGGGAAACTGGGCACATCCCACATTGACCCTGTTATGATCCAGCTCGATCTGCATGATGCCTCTAAAATCATCAACCTCCTGACAGGTTCAAGTTTGGTGACCGTTAATGTCGAAGGCAAGGAATATCCTGTCGTGGTTCGTGAGGTCCAAAAGGACATCATCTACGGCACGCTCCGCCATATCGACTTCATGGCCGTCTCGCTGACCGAGAAACTGCAGACCGCCGTCCCGATCGAACTGATCGGTCAGGCCCCTGCTGAGACCAATATGTTAGGTGTGGTCGTCACCGGTATCTCCGAGTTGATGATCGAATGCCTTCCCCAAGACATGCCCGAACGCATTGAAGTGGACGCAACTCTCCTGGTCGACATAGACAGCGCCATTTTCGTCAAAGACCTGGTCCTGTCTGATGCCGTTGAAATCCTCAGCGATCCGGATGAATTAATCGCTGGCGTAACACACGTTGCGAGGGAAGAAGAACCGGAAGAGGAAGAAAGCGAACTGGACGAACTCCTCGAAGAGGATGCAGAACCTGAAGTGATCGAAAAAGGCAAACAGGAAGAAGAGGAAGAGGATTAGTTCTCTCCCCGACAGAACTGATAATAAAATCCCGGAAGGAGCATATCCTCCGGGATTTTGTTTTATTAATCAATGACCCTTTATTCAAATACTTGGGGTCAAGAAGATAGTTTCAGAACTTCCAACAAAGCCACCGTCATCTCCGCGCTGGCACCCCATAATTGATAACCCTCATAGAGATCAAAGAAAATCACCGGGATCTCCCGTCCGGCATAATTGCGATAGCGAGTCATACGATGACCCGGGTCAGCCAGCCAACGCAGGGGAATAGTGAAAACGCTTTCGACTTCATCGTGGTTAATCGTTAATGTATAGGGCCAGGGAATTTGTCCAACATACACTTTCACAAGATACCCCGTGATCACGGGCATCTCTCCCAGACTCCCGAAAACTGCAACATCCTGCGGAAGCACCCCGATCTCTTCCTGCATCTCCCGCAGAGCGGTTTCCTCCAACGATTTGTCACCCTGATCCTTTGCGCCGCCGGGGAAGGAAACCTGGCCGCTGTGTTCAATCAGCCTGGGTGAACGGTGCGTAAAGAGTAAATGCCACTCACCCTCAATTTTGATGAGCGGCAGGATAACCGCTGAAGGGCGATAACGTTCGAGGTCTTGCGGATTGAGTAATTTTGGGAAACGGTTTCGCTGAATTGATTCAGTATTAGCCAGAGCTTGTTTGATTTGCTTACCGGTAATGGACAACATGCCACTGATTATATCAAGCTTCGGCGCGGACCATGCTCCCACAGAAAAGGCATTCCGCTGTGACGTCATCCCGCCAGGTGACTACCGCCGGGTCGACCGGTCCGCCGCAGGTCGGGCATGCCGTGGGCAGGACGGCATGTTTGGTTTTATCTTGTAGTCTTATCGCAGTGGCTCGTTCTGATCTTTCCGGCAGGATTTCTTCCAGCCAGGCTGCCAAGCGGGCACTCTCTTCCGTGAAGCCCTTCTCCTCCAAAACAGCCAGGGTGCGGTGTCCCAACCGGTAAAGTTCACCCCACCGGCCTGCATCCGCCAGCATTTTTAACCCATGCTTGACCAGCGTGAATCCTTTGGGTTTTTCGCCTCCCTCCAGATACGCTTTTCCTGCCTGAACAAACAGGAATGGTGCGCGGGGAATCTCCCGTTCGACAGCTCCCCGTGCCAACCGCTCAAAGATAGCCCCTGCCTCGATAAACTCACCCGCTGCCATCAATCGATGCGCCTGGCTCAACAACATTTCCACTCGACCCCCTGGCCGTCCCGGCCACCTTCCAATGAGTCTCCTTCTAAACATCCGCTTCGTCTTTCTCCAGCACTAATCCATCACCGGCGTTTCCATGACCGAACGCCCAAAAACGAGATAGCCCGTATGCGCCACCATCCGGTCCGTTGGCCGCAGGCGTTCCCAATCAGGCTTGTAGTAACGGAGCATAATCTCACAAACCTCTATAAAAGCGAAGTTGTTTTCCATTAATACCGGCAAAGTCCGCGTGATCTGGTTTGTCGTAGGCAGGATCATCCCCAGAAAACCGCCCAATTTCAATGACGCTTTCACCTGTGGAATGTAATCGTAGGGATTCGGCAGGTCAAGGAAGACCGCATCCACATCACGTTCCTCAAAGCCGTCCAGCACGTCCCCCAGCTTTAGGTCGACGCGATCCAGCAGGTCCACCCGGCGCAGATTATTGCGGGCCAGGTTATGCATTTGCTCACGTTGTTCATACGACGTCACTTTACCCGTGTCGCCCACCAGGAACGCAAACGCGGTGGTCAGCGCCCCGGAACCGGTCCCCGCTTCCAGGACATGCACGCCCGGGCCGATCCCCATCACCATCACGATATACCCGATATCCTTGGGATACATGATTTGGGTATTGCGCTTGATCTCCGTGATAATATCCGACAGGCCAGGCCGCATCAGGAAGAAGGGGTTGCCGGTGTGGCTGACCAGCCGCGATCCCCAGGGCTTGCCGATCATCGCATCATGCTGTAATTCGCCGCGATGGGTTTGAAAGATTGCGCCGGTTTTCAACCGGATAAAATGACTTTTGTGTCGTTTTCCCAAAAGCTGGACCATGTCGCCATCCCGGGCAATGACATCGTAATTATTCCAGGCCAAATGCACGCCTCCTTAGTAATATTCCTTTGCATTAAAATAGCGGATTAGGGTTTGCCCATATTCTGGAAAAATAAATTGAGTTTCTACAGCAAACCTCCTATCCTTGTCTTCGTCCTCAACAAGTCGGAGAATCCCCAAATGATCAAAGGGGGTGAGTAAAACATGCCACAAAAAATATAATTTTCGATAGTAGTCATCCTTACCGTCCCGTCGAGTCACCCAATCAGGATCCTTTTCATCAAACATATTTACAAGGGATTCTATCGGTACCTTTTCTGATACTGGCAGATTCAAGACAATTTCATAGGCCAAAGGAATGAATTCTTCAAAGCCAATAAAACCGTCCTCAACATAAGGATAAAGGCAATACCAATTCATTCGGGTGAGCCAATATGCGGTCAAATACCATGTTTGGGCAAGTGGATCTCTCTGTAAAAACTCATTGCCTAACGCGGTCACTTCCCATGGCAGGCCTTCGCCGCCATAAATGAACCCCGCCGCATTTGCCAGGACATGTAAAAACATAAGATAAGGCACTTCATCTTCTGTACGCAACTTATAGATTCTCTCCCCAATTTTCTGATCCAGTTCAGGGGGATTTACAAACTGCCCGGTCATCGCCCGGATATGCTTCAGAGGGAAATTGCCTTTTGCGGCGGTCCCCTTTACACGGTTATCTTTAAGATATTCAAGCAGGGTCACCATATCACGGCGAAGAGCCAGCGATTCCGCGACTTCATGCCCTGAGTGGTCTATATTTTCCGTCCAGGGACTGCTAAAGGAAACAGGATATGAATATCTGTCTTCTTCCCTCCAGTGAGATTTTCGTGCTAACCCCCTCTCTTTTAGATAAGTTTTCAGTTGGCTGTTAACGTATCCTAAATCAAACTCTTCCGGATCAAACGAACCACCTATCCAAGTCAAATAGGCTTCATATTCCTCATGGGAAGGATCATTCAAGACTTCCAAAAAATGTGCATACCCCCCAATCCCTCCAACATCTTCCGGGGGACAGGCTCGTTTGCCTGAAATACAGATTGGAGAAAGCTTCTCCAACTCGGATTCGCTCTGGCTTTCTTCAACGATAATTTCATGTTCCCAGCCGTCTCCCATATCATACC